>JBGPAF010000011.1:0-12044 GCA_041480535.1 Bacteroidia bacterium | reverse complement strand
ATGAAACCACCGGTGACACTTATGAGCACGGCTTCGGAAAGAAACTGAACAACAATATCCATTTTTTTGGCGCCTATGGCCATTCTTGTGCCTATCTCCTTTATTCTCTCCATCACAGAGGCATACATGATATTCATGATGCCTATTCCGCCCACGAGCAGGGAGATACTTGCTATAACACCAAGTACAATATTAAAAATATCCTTTGTCCTTTCCTGCTGTTTCAGAAGAAGCTCGGGAACAGTGATCTCAAAATCCTTAACGTTTGTATGACGCCTTATAAGCATGCGGCTAAGTATTTCAGTGCTTGCATTTAGCTGTTCCGTTTCAGAAACCTGGACAACTATCCTGTCGAGCTGATTATAGTTGGTCTCAGCATTTGTGGAGGCATCAGAACTGCTGACCACAACGCGCGCCATACCGCCCATTCCTCCGGGTCCGCCCATGATCATTATATTAGAAGAAGCTTCAGATGCCAGTTTCGTATTGACCAGCGCCCTGTTCTGATATCTGAGGAGCATCGTCTGGATCGGGATATATATATTATCGTTGTAAACATTAACACCCTTTTCTTCAAATCCGGTCAGGCTGACATTTGTTTTTTGCAGAACGCCTATAACTTTGAGCCATATCCCGTTGAACTTTATATATTGTCCGATAGGTTCTATCTTGCTGAAAAATTTTGCCCGGATATTTGCACCTATTATGCAAACCTGGATCCCGTTCTCTTCCTGGTAATTATTAAAAAAGGTCCCGGAAACAAGCGGCAGGTTGTACAGGTAGAAATAGTCGTTTGCAACACCTACCAGCTTGGCAGTATATTTAACCCCGTTCATCATTGCAACAGAGTTGAATGATATTTCGGGACTGATCCGCTTGACTGACGGCAGGGTTTCGCGTATGGCATCCACATCGAGCATGCTCAGTCCTCTCGAGAATTTCTTGGTTTGTTTTTCCGTGTCCCCGGAACTTGAAGAAGTCTGATCCTGCACTATTGGATTTATGAGAATATTATTAACTCCCACCATTTTCATCTGTTCCATGATCTCCTGCTTGGCTCCTTTGCCAATAGCGAGCATCGCGATTACTGCAGCAACCCCGAAGATTATACCGAGGGCAGTAAGCATCGATTTTGGCTTGTTGGATACTATAGATTCAACAGCAATTTCAATGTCGTGAACATATCTGAAGAAGAATTTAAACATACCGGGTAGGTTTAAGAATTAATTTTGATTAGCGTTTGGTCTTTGCGCAGGCATATTCTGCTGGTTCTGGCCTTGTCCCTGCGGGTTCATATTTCTGCGCCGTGCGGATGTATCCCTTCGCATATTCTGCATTCTCTGCCTCAACTCAGGGTTATTCTGCATCATTTTTCTGAATGCTGCGGTATCTCTCGGGGCTCCTCCCTGGCCGCCCGGACCACCCATTGAACCGCCCTGAGGCATATCACCTCTCATCTGCGGACCCGCGGGCATCATCCCTGGTGCCATGCCTTCCATACCGGGAAAACCCTGCTGGTCAGCCTTCTGAGCTTCTTCCTTTGCTTTCCTCTCCTCTTCTTTTTTGGCCTTGGCGCGTTCCTGGTTAACAGCAATAAGATCCTGACCGGATACCTTGAATCTATCCGGATTTTCTGGAGTGCTCAGATAAATAACTGTTCCAGCCTCCAGACCCTGTTCAATCACAACATTATTCTCATTCGCCTCACCAAGAACAACTATCTGCTTGTTTCCTTTTTTGGTATAGACAAACGGAATGCTGTCTGTTCCTGTCTGAACGCTTTCAAGCGGGATATAAGTAACATTTTCAATAGTATTTGTGATGATCTTGTTACCAGTGGTCATAGAAGGTCTGAGGATCGCATCTGACCCATCAACCTTTACCACAACTTCAAACACTTTGGCATCAGTATTGGGAAGCTGTTCACCAATATTTGCAACGGATGAGACAATCCCTGAGTAAGATTTATCAGGAAAGGCATCCACCAGCAGTTCAACCTTTTGTCCGGTTTTGACTTTGCTGACATCAATCTCATTGACATAGGTTTTTGATATCATCGATGACATATCGGGCAGTGTTGCGACAACATTGTCCCATGGAGAAATTGAGGATCCTACTTTCCTTTTCGCATTGGTCCTGTCCCTTTTATAAATGATCATCCCATCGGATGGAGCATAAATTGTAAATTTTGACAGAACACCTTGCAGATCAGATACTTTCTGTCGCTGTTCCGACAGATTGAATTTAATTGTTTTCATATCTGACCGTGCCTGCTCAACCTTGAGGGAATAACCCTTAATAGTCTGTTCGAGCGAACGTTTAGCCTTGTCGAGGGATATTTCTGCCTGCCTTATTGTTGTGGGCGGTTCATATTTCGATTGCTGAAGAGTAATTTCTGCCTCTTCCACAGAGAATCTAAGATTCTTTATTTCATCACGCAAGTCGCTAAGAGTTACAGCTGTATCAAGAATCTTAACCTCGAGGTTGGATTCATAGGTCGTCAATTTCTCAAGTTCATCCTTAAGTGTATTGTCAAAGGATGTCCTGTCGAGGGTGGCAATGAAATCGCCTGT
The DNA here is from genome assembly GCA_041480535.1 of Bacteroidia bacterium. Taxonomy (GTDB): domain Bacteria; phylum Bacteroidota; class Bacteroidia; order Bacteroidales; family VadinHA17; genus LD21. The sequence goes on along the minus strand of JBGPAF010000011.1, from coordinate 9,471 downwards.
CTTAACCTGTGTTCCTTCAGGTACCAGGTCAGTTATTTTTATCTCCATCGCCCTGATCTGCCTGCTCTGTGTAAAGTCGGGGCCTGTAATATCTTCCGAGTTTTCAGCCTGAAGTTCACCAGTTGTTGATACTACTATCTCAAACTGACCTTTTTTTGCTTCAATATACAGATTGGCAACATCTTTCTTCTTCGACATTTTGCCAATAATAATCAGGGCTATTATTGCCAAGACTGCAACAATTCCTGTAATGATAACTGACTTTTTCATTGAAATTATGCTTATTAATTTTTAAGTTTCCTCAACTGATTTTTTTGCAAAAGTATTTAAATGTGCCTTACACATAAAAGATTTAACATCTTTTAATGTTTCCGGAATTTGTGTCTTACGGATTAAAGACACTCGTTCTGATATATTTATTCCGGATATCTGGAAAAAACTTGAATTATTTGACTTTTTTAACAATTGTGATAACGGCATCAGCCAGGCTCTCGGCTTCAGCAATTGTTCTCCCCTCGGCATATATCCTTATGACAGGTTCGGTATTGGATTTACGGATCTGAACCCAGCCTCCTTCCTTATCGATTCTCATACCATCTCTTTCGTCAATCTCATCGTTTCTGAAATTTTCACGCACTTCATCAAGGATCCTTTTGAAATCACTGCCGGCTGAAAGATCCATTTTTTTCTTTGCAATATAATAATCGGGATATGTTCTTCTGAGTTCCGTACACTTCATTCTGCTCTTTGCCAGATGTGACAGGAACAGAGCTATTCCGACAAGTGCATCCCTGCCATAATGAAGTTCGGGATAAATGACGCCACCATTGCCTTCTCCCCCGATAACAGCCTCTCTTCTCTTCATCTCCTCAACAACATTTACCTCCCCTACCGCTGCTGTATAATAATGTCCTCCATGCTTTTCCGTTACGTCTTTTAATGCCCTTGTGGAAGAGAGGTTTGACACAGTGTTCCCGGTTTTGCTCATAAGAATATAATCGGATACAGCTACAAGGGTGTACTCTTCGCCAAACATTGAACCGTCTTCACATATAATCGCCAGCCTGTCCACATCAGGATCAACCACAAAACCCACATCAGCTTTTTCTTTCGCAACGAGTGCAGAAATGTCAGTGAGATTATGCGGAAGGGGTTCCGGATTATGTGCAAAATTCCCGTCGGGGATAGTGTTTAATTCAACAATTTTATTGATCCCCAGCGACTTAAGCAGTCTTGGAAGAATAATACCTCCGACCGAATTCACACAATCGATTGCTACTTTAAAATCAGCTGATCCGACGGCGTCACTATCCACCATATCCAGTGCAAGTACCTGTGCTATATGCATCTGACCCCACGAATCATCATGAACATATGAACCGAAGCTATCGAGAGGGGCAAATATAAAATCCTCCGATTCTGCAATCTTCAGTAGTTCAATACCGTCGCCAGAAGAAAGGAATTCCCCTTTCTCATTTAAAAGTTTCAGGGCATTCCATTCAGCCGGATTATGGCTTGCCGTTATAATTATTCCACCCAGTGAACCTGTTCCGGTCACTGCCAGCTCTACAGTAGGTGTTGTTGCCAGCCCTATATCTGTTACATCAATTCCAAGACTCCGTAAAGTGTTGACTACAAGATTATTTACCATACTGCCCGATCTCCTGGCATCACGTCCGACTACAACCATAAGCTTCTTCTTGTCATGCCTGCGGCTAAGCCAGGTTCCGTAAGCAGAGGCAAATTTTACGATATCGACCGGAGTAAGACCCTCACCAGGTTTTCCTCCAATTGTTCCCCTTATTCCTGAAATTGATTTTATTAATGGCATATACTTAAAATTTAAGTCACAAAGTTGCAAAAAAAACGTGAAATCATAATATTGTCAAATAATTGTACCTTTGCAGACTGAAGAAAATTTCTATGGAAAACAGGAAGCCTGCACGGTACATAAGGGGAGGGAAACAAAAGCCGGCACCTGTGAAAAAGCAGAATGAAGCTAATGAAAGTATCAGGCTTAACAGATTTATTGCGCACAGCGGGGTTTGTTCGCGGAGGGAAGCTGATGAGCTGATCCGCAATGGCTCTATAACCGTCAACGGCAAGAGTATTACTGATCTGGGCACAAAAGTTACAACCCATGATGATATAAGGTATAAAAACAAGCGGCTAAGCGCAGAGAAAAAGGTTTACATCCTGATGAATAAACCAAAAGGATATGTCACCACCGTGGAGGATCCACATGCAGACAAGACAGTTATTGACCTGATAAGTGAAGCATGTCCGGAAAGAGTCTATCCTGTCGGCCGGCTCGACAAGGAGACAACAGGTGTCCTTCTCCTGACAAATGACGGCGACCTAACCGGTAAACTTACTCATCCGAAATACAATAGAAAAAAGAATTACCATGTCTTCCTCGACAAGCCGGTTGCAAGAAACGATCTCTTCCTCCTTACAGAGGGCGTTGAGATTGACGGTGAAATGATAACAGCTGATGCAGTTTCATATGCTGATCCTGAAGACAGGACCCAGATAGGAATTGAGATTCACTCCGGTCAGAACAGGATAGTCAGAAGGATCTTCGAGAAGCTTGGATATAAGGTCTCCAGGCTCGACAGGGTATATTTCGCCGGCCTGACAAAGAAAAATCTTCCCCGCGGTAAATGGAGGTTCCTTACTGAAAAGGAGATCAACATGCTGAAAAGAGGAATATTTTAAACGGGGAAAATGAATCACAGATCAGGTTTTGTAAATATCCTTGGAAATCCCAATGTGGGCAAGTCAACCATTATGAATGCCCTTGTGGGTGAAAAGCTTTCGATAATAACTTCAAAAGCCCAGACAACCCGTCACAGGATTATGGGGATAGTTAACGGTGATGATTTTCAGATAGTCTATTCAGATACACCCGGCATACTGAAGCCGAAGTACAAGCTCCAGGAGTCGATGATGACTTATGTCAACATTGCTCTTACTGATGCTGACATAATTCTTTATGTGACTGATGTTACGGAAAATAAAGAGGATGAAACCGGATACACAGTTAAAGTCAGGGAATCGGGGATCCCGGTAATTGTAGCAATAAACAAGATTGACCTGAGCAACCAGGCTGAACTTGAAAAAATTGCATCATTCTGGGAGGAAAAATTTCCGGGTTCTCCTGTTATACCTCTTTCAGCGCTGAAATCGTTCAACCTCAACACACTTTTAAATGCCATCATAAGTAAACTGCCTGAAGGTGCGCCATATTTTCCCAAAGACCAGCTTACCGATAAATATGAGAGGTTTTTTGCTTCGGAAATCATAAGGGAAAAGATTCTTCTGAATTACCAGAAGGAGATCCCGTATTCAGCAGAAGTGGAAATAGAAAGCTTTAAAGAAGAAAAAAATCTTATCCGGATCAGGGCATTGATACATGTTACGCGCGAAAGTCAAAAAGGCATTGTTATAGGGCATAAGGGTGAAAAGCTAAAAAAAACAGGTACTGAAGCACGCATCGACATGGAGGAGTTTTTCGGACGGAAAGTGTTTCTCGAGATGTATGTGAAAGTTACAAAAGAGTGGCGCGATAAACCGCAGGAGCTGAAGAGATTCGGATACAGATGATTATAAAGGATAATTTATGAGCAGGATAGTCGCAATAGTAGGCAGGCCAAATGTTGGTAAATCAACACTTTTCAACAGGCTCACCGATTCAAGGGAAGCAATCGTTGACGAGATAAGCGGAGTTACACGTGACAGAAATTATGGTCTTTCAACCTGGAACGGGATAACTTTTTCAGTAATTGATACAGGAGGTTATGTTAAGAATTCAGAAGATATTTTTGAAGAGGAAATTAATAAACAGGTTCTCTTTGCCATTGACGAGGCTGACATAATACTTTTTATGGTTGATGTAACCTGCGGAATTCATGAGCTTGATTCATCTGTGGCGGACCTTTTACGGAAAACCGGGAAAAAAGTGATCCTTGTAGTCAACAAGGTTGATAATAGCGAAAGATTATTCGATGCTACCGAGTTTTATAAGCTCGGGCTTGGCGATTATTTCCCTCTCAGCTCTATTAACGGAAGCGGAACCGGGGAACTTCTGGACTCCGTAGTTAAAAATCTCCCGGAACAGCCTGCTGAGATAATTCCTGAAATACCGAGAGTCGCCATAGTCGGACGGCCTAATGTCGGCAAGTCAACTCTTGTTAATTCCCTTCTCGGAGAGGACAGGAATATTGTCACTCCGGTTGCCGGCACAACGCGTGATTCAATTTATACACGATACAATAAGTTCAATCACGATTTCATACTTGTCGACACAGCAGGTTTAAGAAAAAAGGCTAAGGTCAGTGAAGATATCGAGTTCTATTCAGTGATGCGTGCGATCAGAACAATTGAGAACTCAGATATCTGCCTTCTTCTGATCGATGCAACGAGGGGAATTGAGGCCCAGGACCTTAATATAATCTCCCTGATCCATAAGAATAACAAAGGGATGATAATTCTGGTGAATAAGTGGGATCTTGTTGAAAAAGAAAACAATACTGCCCTTCTTCTCGAAAAGGGGATAAAAAGCAAGACGGCCCCCTTTATCGATTATCCTGTTGTTTTCATTTCAGCCACAAACAAACAACGCATCCACAAGATCCTTGAAACTGTCGATACAGTAAATGAGAACAGGAAAAGGAAGATACCCACTTCTGAACTTAATGAAATTCTGCTTCAAATAATACGCGATAACCCTCCTCCTTCCCTGAAAGGCAAATATGTCAAGATAAAATATGTAACTCAACTGCCTGTTTATACACCAGCTTTTGCATTTTTCTGCAATCTTCCACAGTATGTGAAGGAACCCTACAGGAGATATCTTGAGAACAGGATGAGAGAAAAATTTGATTTTTCAGGTGTGCCTGTTCGGATATTTTTCAGAAAAAAATAGTTTACTTTGGTGTGGTTTTTGTTAGGAAAAACGTATCAAATGATATCGATGAAAATAAGGATCTGCCCGGTTATAGCTGTTTTTTCCGTTTTTGCACTCGTTTCATGCGGTAAAATAGATTCTTTACCTGAAGAACCACGTATTGAATATACCAGTTTTACGGTTTTCGATACCATAGATCTTCTGGGTAACACAGTGAAAGGCGGAAGGCTGAAATTTTATTTTGAGGACGGTGATGGCAATGTAGGACTGCCTGTACCTTCAGAGGAGGAAGAAAATTATGATTCAATTAATCTTTTCCTGACCCTTTACAGGATGAATAATGGTTCAGTAGATCAGGCTCCTGATGATGACCCCCTGAAACCTACAGGATACAGGATCCCTTATATGGAAAGAACCGGACAGAATAAAATTCTGAAGGGAGATATTTCAGTAGTCTTTATGTACCTTTTCTATACGGAGGAAGACAGTATCAGATACGATTTCCATATCAAGGACAGGGCTGAGAATTTAAGCAACACTGTTTCGACAGGGGTGATACCTATATTCTACAATGGTATTTATGAGGAGTGACGGCACTTAGATTTTCACTCCCATAAAAAGGACGTCATCGACCTGATCATAATTGCCTTTCCAGTCCTTAAAAAACTTCACAAGAGCTATTTCCTGTTCATCAACCGGCAATCCGGATATTTCACCGATAAAACTCTTTAGCCGTGCCACTTTCATCTTCTTGCCTTCCGGTCCGCCAAACTGGTCTGGAAATCCGTCAGAGAACAAATAAATTGCATCACCTTCATTAAGGTAATACTCCTGATCATCAAAGTATTTCTCGAGCACTGACTGCCCCCCTACCGATGCCCTGTTCCCTTTTATATAATATATTTCCCCTCCCATTACTATCAGGACAGGCCTCATTGCTGAAGCAAACCTGACGTGCCTGTTTTTAAGAGTAAACTCACAAACAACTATATCCATCCCGTCATTCGATACTCCCAGTTCAAGATTCTGGTTCAGGGTTGAAAATATCTCTTTATCGAGCATCGTCAGGATCTCTGAGGGTTTGGAGATCCTCTGCCTGGTAACAATATCCTGAAGTAATGTTGTGCCTATCATTGACATAAATGCTCCCGGTACTCCATGGCCCGTCGAATCGGCGCATACAATGATGAACCTGTCATCATCGAGTTTATCGAACCAGTAAAAATCACCACTGACAATATCGCGCGGGTCCAGCATAATGAAAGCACCGCTGAATTGTTCCTTCAGGCGTTTTATATCGGGCAGGATACTCGACTGGATCCTTCTGGCATAATTGATACTGTCGGTTATTTCAAGGTTCTGAAGCTCCAGAACAGATTTTTGCTCCATCACGACCTTAGTTCTTGCTTCAAGCTCCTTCTCGAGGTATTCCTGGACTTTCTTTTGGGCTTTTTCGCGTTCACGGATTATTAGGACAACGGCGCCGGCAGCAATGGCAAGGCATGACAGGATAAACCACCAGGCTCTCCAGACCGGTGGTTTAATATTTATTTCAAATGATAACGGATTCTCCTGAGTTAAACCGTCCTCGTTTACTGAAACCAGATTGAATTTATATTTTCCATCCCTGAGGTTGTACGTCACTTCACGTGAGGTTGATGCTTTTGTCCAGTTGTCATCAAAATTCTCAAGGTAACTGCTGTAATATACTTTTTCAGGATCATGGAAATTTATTCCTGTAAAGGTGACCTTAACATTATAGCGTTTTTTGTACGGAATGGAGAAAGAAGGCTGATAAGGATATTCAACACTATTAATAGTTATTGAATTAATATTATTGACAGGTGCGTCCTGATTTTTCCGATCCTTTGACGGGTCATAAATTATCAGACCTTCGTTTGTGCCTATGAGAATTTTCCTGTCAGACGACTCGTAAATGCCATTTTCATTGCACTTTCCGTCTTTTGCAAAATCAGTTCCATATACCTTTGTTATACCAGTTTTCTGATTGTATCTTGAGATACCCCTCTCATGACCGACCCATATATTATCTTCTTTATCTGCCAGGATACTGTAAGCATAGTTTGATAGCAATCCGTCACCTGTGTTTATTGGTCTCACTGAATCGCTGTAGCATTCATATATACCATTACCCAGAGTTGCAGCCCAAATAATTCCTCTGCTGTCCCTGGTCAGGGCAGTGATCTTATTAAGAAGTAATCCGTACATTGAAGCGTTGGAGGCGAAAATCCCGGAATCGGGATCAATCCTGTAAAGCCTGTCGCTTTCAGTGGCAATATAACTACTGCCATCCTTCATTAGAAGGATCTGGTTAATGCCTTTACCAGGAAGACCGTTGCTTATGTCATAGCTCTTCTTCAATGCCTTTGTCTTGCGCGAAATAATATCTACACCATTCAGGCTTGCGATCCATATATTATCACCACTTATACTGATGCCATTAATGTAATCTGCACCCGTGTCACCCGATCTGTAGAACCGGGTTATTCCGCCTGATCCTCTTTTAAGATAAAGACCAGCGCCATTAGTTCCGATCCAGATGTTCTCATCATTATCAATATAATAGGAAATAATCTGATTGCGTCCGGTCTGGCCTGGCATTGAAGTGAATGATAATGGTTTGCGGGCGGCCAGATCGTAAATATAGAATCCTGAAGGAGTCCCGAGCAGGTAATTATCTCCCAGCTTCCCTGAATAGATTATGTCTTTCGGTTTATCGTTTCCTCCCGGTACAAGAAATTCAAACGAGTCGGTGGTTAATATCGAGAGGCCGTCACCATTAAAACCCAGCCAGATGTTTTGCTCAGCATCTTCAAAGATCGCCTTGATATTATCGCCTGCAAGTCCTGAAGCTTTATCAAGATATTGAACCGAAACCAGCGAATCGGTTTTATTCAGAAATTGCATTTTAACTGCTCCGGCTCCGGAGGTTGATACCCAGATATTACTTTGTGAATCCTGAATAATTGATTTTACCGGAAGAGTTTCCAGCCCCGTTTGCCCACTGAATCGGGATAAAATCCTGCTGTCACCGTTTAATTTGAGACAAAAGAGGCCGTTCCCGTCAGTTCCTATTATGAAGGTATTGTTATTCATCCGGTGTATTGCTGTGATGCTTGAATAGTCAAAGCCTTCAACGTCACTAATGGCAGTCAGAGAATCCCCTGCAATCTTGCATATCATAAGGTTTTCCTGGGTACCAATAAGTATTTCACCTGAATCTGTTAAGGTGGCAGAGAACATATTGGGATCGGGTCCGAAATGAATTATCTCAGCTTCTGCAGGTTTTGCGGGATCAATTCTAAACACAGGTTTTCGCTGGGCAATAACATATATATAACCGTCGGGGCCTTCAAGAATTGAACTTATACCTGTTCCTGATGAATTTGAAAGAGCAACCTGTTTCAGAATCCTGCCGGCAGTATAGAAAAGAGTCCCGTCATTGCATCCAAACCAAAGAATTCCATGCTTATCTTTCAGAGAAACAGTTGGATAGTGTCCAGCTAAAGAATCCGGAAACTGGACTTTATAGAATTCGAATCCGTCGAATCTTGAAAGTCCTTCGGTGGTCCCTACCCATAAATAACCATCGTTGTCCTGATTGAGTATATAGACGACACCGCTTGGAAGGTCATTCTCAACCTTGTAATTTCTGAACCGGTAAGCCTGTCCGTAGGTTATATTTGAAAATAAAAAGAAACACGCGATGGTGCCGAAACGGATTATTTGAAGGATAAAGAACCTCATTTATACTTTCCCCTATTTTTGTTTTTTCCTTACGGTTATTACCGGCTGGTAAACAGGTACTCCACCGATTGGTGAGCTATAGAACGGAAGGGCATCACCCCTCTGGTTTTCAACTGAGACCACAACATTATTATTTTTCACAAGGTAATTCTGTTTTTTATGGAATTGAAAATCAAGGGATTTACCTATTTCTGCCTGCTCAACTGGTATTTTCGATTCCTTCCAGTCATCCTCATTTGAAATTGGCATTGATATTCCCTGCTTGTAGGTTGAAACCACCAGGATCACTCCGTCATCATCCCAGTCAAAATTCCTCTGCTTTACGGATACTACCCCGGTATCAATATATGGATAAATGTGAGCAATGCTTTTGATATCGTTCCACATCCTGAACGTATATTCATAAGTGAATGCATTTGCTCCCTCTATCGGAAGATCGCTGTTGGCTTCACGGCTTAGAAAATATCTGTACAGATTTCCGTCATCCCCTGTTATGCCTTCACATACAATTTTGAAAATATAACTTTTCCACTTTTCATTGTAGTCGCCTTCAGTAGGATTGAACGGGCCGAATGAATAATACTTATTATCATATGTGGGTTCATTACCGAATGCCTTTGAAGCCAGAAGATTACCTTTCTTGAAATTATCACCGCTTTTCAGACCTCTCGATTCGATGTTTTTATCGGGATCAACACCTTTTCCTCCATATATCGAAAACATGGTTTTGGAATCGAAAAATCCCTGGATTTCATCATTTAGCCCTCCGCAATCCGGATCAAAAACTTTAATAT
>JBGPAF010000010.1:0-12047 GCA_041480535.1 Bacteroidia bacterium | reverse complement strand
GTGCTCATACTGTAGTAGTGAGAGATAAAAATTTATGCACCTTCAGCCTGCCAGTAACTATTCTTCAGCCTGCTTCACCTTTAATTGGCACAATTGTTTCACAAACCAATGTCAGGTGCAATGGAGGAACAACAGGGGGAGCTACAGTTGCTGGATCAGGGGGTACAGTTCCATATACATATTCAATGGATGGAGGATCGTTCCAGACATCAGGTTTATTTGAAAATCTTGGAGCAGGTGCCCATAATGTCATTGTCAGGGATTTAAACCTTTGTCAGTTCAATGTTTCGTTAAATATAACACAACCTGCATCTCCTCTTGCAGTTACAACTTCGCATACCGATGTTCTTTGCATTGGCGGAACTACCGGAACTGCAACCGCGATTCCTTCCGGAGGAACCTCCCCTTATACATATGCATGGAATACTGTACCGGTCCAGACTTCAAATGTAGCTGCAGGACTACCGGCAGGCAACTATTCAGTAACAGTTAATGACAACAACGGGTGTGTTTCCTCAGGTATGGTTACCATATCCCAGCCTGCGGTTGCATTAACGGCAGCAATCACTGTAATGGATGTCAGCTGCAATGGCGGAAATGATGGATCGATCGATCTCACAGTCACAAACGGAGCATTACCAATGTCCTTTTTGTGGAGCAACGGAGCTACAACAGAGGACCTGAACAATATTCCTGCAGGAACATATTCCGTATTGGTCACTGATGCTAAAGGATGTACGGCAAATGCTTCTGCTGTGATTAATCAACCTGTTGCCCTTAATGGTAACGTAATTGCATCTGATGTATCTTGTTTCGGTGAAAGCACCGGTTCCTGCCATCTGACTGTAAGCGGAGGAACCTTACCATATACATTCCTCTGGAACAATGGAGCCGTTACCGAAGATATAAACAATCTGACCGCCGGAAACTACTCGATAACGGTAACAGATTCACATGGTTGTGTTATTGTTATCAATGCTTCAGTAAGCCAGCCTTCTTCTGCCCTTGGCGGCAGTATTGCATCCAAATCGGATGTCACAGTTTATGGAGGTAATGACGGGAGTGCAACTGTGTCAGGATCAGGTGGAGCACCACCATATCAGTATAGTCTGAATTCAGGTGTTTTCCAGGCATCCGGTACCTTCAATTCACTTTCAGCCGGAATATATTCTGTAACAGTAAGGGATGCCGGTATGTGCACTTTTGATGTTTCAGTTACAATAACCCAGCCGTGGATCCCACTCACTGCAAATATTGTCAACCAGGCCAATGTGTCGTGCCAGGGAGGAGACAATGGGAGCGTCACTGTTGCGGGCTGGGGAGGAACCCTGCCATATGTTTACTCTCTTGACGGAGGTCTGTTTCAGGTTTTGGGAACATTCGATTCATTAAGTGCCGGAACCCATACAATTACAGTAAGAGACGCAGCTATGGATCTTTTTGATGTTTTGGTTACCATTTCGGAAACTGAGGCAATGAATATTACTGTATCAGGTGATGATATCTATTGTTATGGTGGCAGTACCGGAAGTGTAACTGCTTTTGTTACAGAAGGAACAGAACCATATAGTTATTCATGGAATACAGTACCCGGACAAGAAACATCAACAGCAACCGGTTTGCCTGCCGGTACTTATAAGGTCATGGTGACTGATGCAAATGGTTGTACTGCCTCTAAAGATGTTATTATTTCACAACCGGCAGTGGATATGGTTATTTCCATTACTCAGGTCAATGTCATGTGCTCAGAAGGAGCGACAGGCAGTGCAACAGCAGTTGTCACAGGCGGGCTGGCCCCATTTACTTATTTGTGGGATATATCACCTGAGCAAACAAAAGAAACTGCAACTGATCTGTCAGCAGGAACTTATAACATTACCGTTACTGACAGTTATGGCTGCATTAAAACAGGCTCTGTCGCTATAACAGAACCCCAGCCTTTATCAATTGAATCATCAGTGACACCTGCTTCATGCCCCGATTCGGAAGACGGGTCAATAACTCTGACAATAGCAGGTGGTACAGGCCCATATAGTATATTGTGGTCTGATGGAGCAGGAATCCAAAACCGGACAGGAGTATGGCCCGGGCGTTACGGAGTTGTAGTGACAGATAAAAATGGCTGTGCAAAATCCATTATTATGGATGTCGACTATACATGGACTTTTAATTGTGTTGTGATTCCACAGATTATCACTCCGAACAACGATGGCTTTAATGATGAATGGAGGATTAAAAACATTGACCTTTATCCAAACGCCGAGGTCCATGTGTTCAACAGGTGGGGAAAAATGGTTTTCAGCACAAGGAACTTATCAGACAATCCATGGGATGGAAGGTTAAATGGTAAATTGGTTCCGACAGATTCGTACCATTATATCCTTTACCTTAACGACGGCTCCGAGCCAAGATCAGGCGTGATAAGTGTTATTAGATGACATGTTTAATATGTTGAAGTTTAAAGATATGAGCCAATTAAGAAGTGTAATTTCAGCTATTGTCCTCTTCTTTATTTTTGGGATTTCTGAAGCACAGCAAGTGCCTATGTACAGCCAGTATATTATGAACGGATTCTTAGTCAATCCATCCTTTGCTGGCCGTGACGGTTATACATCAGTTAATCTTACAGTAAGGGAACAATGGGCGGGATTGGCGCAGGCACCAAGCACTTATGCATTAAGCTTTCAGACCAGGATACTGAAGAATAGTTATATCTCAAAATCCACAACTGTTAAAAAGAAGCTCGTGCGTCCTACAAGGGGCGGGCAGGTTGGTGTAGGCGGTTATGTCTTTAACGATAATAACGGCATTATGCGCAGGACTGGTGTTCAGGCAGCATATTCATATAACATCCCTCTGGGAGACCCCGATGACGATTATACAAGGAATCTTGCGTTTGGGCTCGCTCTCACTGCATACCAGTATTCTATCAATACTGAAGGTCTGATATATGATCAGGACGATCCATACCTTAATAATTATGACAGATCGGTTTTCATCCCTGACTTCAATTTCGGAGTAAGTTATGCCACCCCAAAATATTATGCTGGCTTTGCGATGACCAACCTGCTGAGAGGCTCTGTAATGTTCTCAAATAGTGGTAATAACAGTAATTCGGAACTTGGTCATTATTTCATTACAGGAGGAATCAAAGTTCCTTTATCTGGCAACTGGATGCTTGAACCATCAGCATTTATTAAATCGTCAGATATGCTTTTTAAAGCACTACAGCTTGACCTTTCGTCAAGAATTTATTATAAGAATGATTACTGGGCAGGGATATCATGGAGAACAAATGACGCGATCATTCTTATGTTTGGGGTGAAATACGATAGATTTTATTTTGCATACGCATTCGACTTTACGTTAACTGATATCAGGAAACAAAGCTTAGGGACACATGAATTTTCACTCGCTGTAAAATTTGGAACCAACGCCCGAAGGTATAGATGGATAAATGCTTATTAGAGCTGTTATCTTGAGGATGACCAGCACCCTCGTGCTGATGTTTTTATTTTTGACATTTGCATATTCCCGGGAAGAATCTGATTCTCTTCCTGTAAAGATAATGTTTTACAATGTTGAAAACCTGTTTGATATCGTTGATGATCCGCTTACTGATGATAACGAATTTTTACCGTCTGGATTAATGCGATGGAATCAGTCCAGATATTACAAAAAGATCAATTCAGTTTATAAAACAATAATTGCAGCAGGGGAGTGGAATCCTCCCGCAATTATTGGATTATGTGAAATCGAAAACAGAAAAGTGCTTGATGATCTGGTAAATGGAACCTATCTTTCCAATTACGGTTACGGAATCATCCATGAAGAATCACCCGATCCACGTGGGATAGATGTATGCCTTATCTTCAGAAAGGACCTTGTGCATATTATTGATTACAAATCATGGACCCCGCCTGGCATAAATAAAGATGATTTTCATTCACGTAGTGTCCTTTACTCAAAATGTTTAGTTTACAGCGACACTATACACATTATAATCAACCATTGGCCATCCAGAAGGGGAGGAGTGCTGACAGGCGAACCGGTCAGAAACCAGATAGCAATGATGATCAGAAATGCTGTCGATTCCTTAAATAGTGTTTCTAATGGAATATCAAAGATTATAATTATGGGTGACTTCAATTGTGGTCCCGATGATCCGGTTATTCAATCACTTGTTAACCCGGGTAAACCAGGAGTTTTGTCATTGACAAATCTGGCAGATAAGTACAAATCAAATGTTTCAGGGACATACCGCTATATGGGAACATGGGAAATGCTGGATCAGATCATTGTATCAGACGGACTTTTAAATTGCACAAAGGGATTATTCTCTGATATCACAGGTTTCAGGATCTTCAAACCTGATTTTCTGCTTAGGAGTGATTCAAAATATCCTGGTGTAACCACCTTTTCCACATACCGCGGATACCGTTATCAGGGTGGATTCAGTGATCATTTGCCGGTACTGATTGATCTGGGTTTCAGATAATCTATTTTAAGGTGTCAATCCAAGTTCTTTGCCTTTCTTAAGCATGAGCTTCTTTGCAGCTTCATGCTCATTGGGAATTATACCGTCGAGTATAGCTTCCCTTATTGTATTCTTGATAATACCAACCTCCCTTCCCGGTTTGATTTTGAAAGTTTTGATTATTTCATCCCCGTCGATCGGTGGTTGAAAATTCCTGACTGCATCCTTTTCCTCGATCTCCTTAAGCTTGTTCCTGACCATTTTAAAATTCTCAAGGTGTCTGGCTTTTGTTCCTTCATTCTGTGAAGTTATATCAGCTTCACAGAGCATCATCAGGTCATCTATGTCATCCCCTGCTTCAAAAAGCAATCTTCTGACCGCCGAGTCAGTAACTATCTCCTGCGAAAGTGCAATCGGACGAAGATGGAGATCAACCAGTTTTCTGACATATTTCATTTTATCATTCAATGGCAGTTTCAGTCTCCTGAAAATGTCGGGTATCATCTTGCTGCCGATGAACTCATGTCCATGGAATGACCAGCCGGATTCAGGAGCATATTTCTTTGTCAGAGGTTTGGCAATATCATGCAAAAGCGCTGCCCATCTGAGCCAGATGTTATCGCTCTTCCTGCTTATGTTGTCAAGGACCTTTACTGAATGAATAAAATTATCCTTATGCGCTTTGCCATCCTTCTTATCGACACCTTTAAGACTATCCAGTTCAGGAAAAATGAGTTTAAGAAGGCCTGATTTTTCAAGGAGAATAAACCCCCGGGAAGGATGGTCACTCATTATTATCTTGTTTAGCTCAGCAATAATTCTCTCCTGGGATACTATACCGATCCGCTCAGCATTGGCAGCTATTGAATTGAAGGTCTCTTCTTCAATAGAAAAATTAAGTTGTACGGCAAACCTTATTGCCCTCATCATCCTCAACGGATCGTCTGAAAATGTAATATCAGGATCCAGAGGAGTTCTGATGATCTTGTTTTTAAGATCTTCCATCCCGTTAAATGGGTCCGAAAAGTCTCCGAACGACTCCTTGTTAAGGCTGATTGCCAATGCATTTATTGTGAAATCTCTTCTTTTCTGATCATCATCCAGACTCCCTTTTGTGACAATGGGTTTTCTTGAGTTTCGGTCGTAGGATTCTTTTCTTGCCCCTACAAATTCTATATCATAATCATTGTATCTGAACATTGCTGTACCAAAATTCTTAAATACAGCAACCTTTATGTTGTGTCCCAGCTTTTTTGCAGCTTTTCTGGCTGTTTCAATCCCGTTTCCAACCACAACTATATCAATATCTTTATCAGGGTGATCCCTTTTAAGCAGGCAATCCCTGACATAGCCTCCTATTACCCAGGCTTTTACATTTTCTGATGAAACCACCTCAGAAAGTGCTTCGAAGATCTTGTCATTTAGACATATATTCATATATAGATATGACAAATTGTTTGAATATTATGACAAAGTTACAATTAATAACTATTTTTAAATAGAATGAACTTATTACGAATTAGTGGTACAAAGATTGGAGTTATAATGAACATCAATCATTTTTAAGTGTTAATCAATAAAAAACAATATGTTAGAACATTTAACAAAAGAAACGTTTCTTAGTAAAGTATTCAACTATGAAATAAATAAAGAATGGAAATTTGAAGGTAACAAGCCATGTGTTATCGACTTTTATGCTGACTGGTGCGGCCCCTGCAAAATGGTAGCCCCTGTCCTGGAAGAACTTGCAAAAGATTTTGAAGGCAAACTGGATATTTACAAGGTAAATACCGAAGAAGAACAGGAACTTGCTTCGTTTTTTGGGATAAGAAGCATTCCGTCAATATTGTTCGTTCCGGCCACAGGTCAGCCTCAGATGGCAATGGGAGCATTGCCTAAGGAGACATTCATAAAGGCTTTCAAGGATGTTCTTGGGGTCGATAAGCAGAATGTTAATAAATAATTTTCGTTTTGTTTAAAAATAGGTTAGGAGAAACGTAACATTGCCTGTATATTGTACGTTATATAAGCAAAGGTAGTAACTATTAGGTTACATGAGTTTTTTTCATGGATTTAGGTTTAGGGTAGTAAAGTAGAATCCCGCGTGACACAAACTCCGCGGGATTTTTTTATACAAGTTCCTTGAAAATAGTGCTTATCTCTTCCTCTGTTGACTTCAGTTTCTTCTGGCATTGCCTTATTAGTTCCGAAGCACGCCTGACTTCTACAGATAACCTGTCAACATCCATTTCCCCGCTCTCAATTTCCTGCAGTATCTTTTCAATCTCGCTTACTGCCTGATTGAATGAAAATTCCTTTTTTGCCATATAGGTTTGATTTATAATAAATTATCAAATGTTTTTAACCCACCCCTACCCCCTCCCGGGAGGGGATTTTTTGACTTTCTTCTTTCTCCTATTTTCCCATTCATTCTTAAACCACTTTACTGCTAACTGATCCGTCACTGAACCTGGTATTTATTAAGTCCTCTTTTTTCAGTTCGGCACTTTTCTTGATTATTTTCCCGTTCGAAGATGTGATCGTATAACCTCGTTTAAGAACATTCTCAGGATCCAGTATTTTCAATGTATTGTCAAATCCTTCCACCTTATTATTCATTTTATTCAGGTAATTTTTTGAATGACTGACAAGACTTTGATTTTTCCCGTTCACCAAGGAATCTTTAAATGATAAATGGGATCTTGTTCCTGAGATGAGCCGTGACTTGTGATTGGCAGGGAAAAGACCAGCTCTCATAATGTACTCTTTTCCCGTACTGATCATATCGATTATTATGCCTGACAATTCCTCTTTAAATTCCGAGATCATGATCCTTGCAGCCGGGATTAATTTTAAACGTGATGAATCGATACGTTTTTTATTCTCTTCAAGAATAAGCTGAGATTTGTCAATAATATCTTTACTTAACTCGATAAGCCGTGTCTCTGCATTATTCATACATTCAATAAGATAGTCAGCAACAGCAGTTGGAGTCTTCAGTGATCTGTAAGCAACAATGTCAGTTACTGACAGGTCCTTTTCATGTCCGATTCCAGTAATTACAGGCAAAGGGAACTGAGTTACATAATATGCAATATTGTAATTATCGAACCAGCTCAGGTCGGCCTGCGATCCTCCTCCTCTGATTATTACTGCCAGATCGAACTTTTCAATGTGACCTGCTATTGTTTCAAGAGCTTTTATTACACCGGCTTCTGTTTCATTGCCCTGCATTGGAGTCTCAATCAGGGCTGTATAAAAAATGTACCCATAGTTGTTCTCCTTAAGATGTTTCATAAAGTCGGTGTACCCTGCAGCATTTCTTGAGGAAATTATTGCAATCCTTTGAGGAACAACCGGAAAATCCAGATCCTTGTTCATTGTAAGCACACCTTCTTCTTCAAGCTTTTTAATGATCTGCTGCCGCTTAAGAGCCATTTCTCCCATTGTATAAGCCGGATCGATATCGTTGATCACCAGGCTTAATCCATAAATCTCGTGATATTCAATTTTAACCTTTACCAGTATTTTGAGGCCTTCTCTCAGCGACTCTCCGGTTGAATTTTCAAAGAATGATTTGAGGAACCTGAAACGGCTGCTCCATATAACAGCTTTTACACGCGATCGTATGCTTATTTCATCAGGGTGCTTCTCAACAAGTTCAAGATAACAATGGCCATTGTAGTTTTCTTTAATTTCAGATATTTCAGCGATCACCCAGTACATGTCGGGCAAAGCAATATAAAGAGAATCCTTTATGATCAGCTGTAATTCAGTAAGTGAAAGCTTTTCGTTCATAACTGACTATTGATCTTTATTACCTTATGAGTGAAGATACCGCCGGGGGTATAAAGCCTTATAAAATATATTCCTTTCGCAAGATTCCCGAAATCGTTAATTATTAAAGAGCGGCTTATATATTCGCGGTAATTCATTTTCATGATCAGCTTGCCGCTTAAATTGTACATCTCGATCCTTAGCTGTTCTGGATTTTCCCTGAATGTAATTTTAAGTTCGTTGTCAAACGGATTTGGACTAACTACAGATTCATTTTCAGGTTTTGTTAAATATTTTTCCTGCAATTGATTTATAGCCATTGTAAGATCAGGAATGCCGTAACCGTATAATGAATCGGGGTAAAGAAATCTGTCAGAGGCAGAATGAAGCACAGAAATAATATCTGCATTTGTTGCGCGGGGAACAGCCTGCATTATACAGGCACACATGCCGCTGATAAGAGGACAGGAAAAAGATGTGCCACTTGACCTTTCAACGATCAATTCCTGGACCTGGACCGGGACACTAACTCCCTGGGCAACTATGTCAGGTTTTATTCTCCGGTCATATGACGGTCCGGCTGATGAAAAGGAAGAAATTACTTTATAACCATCAACAGCCCCTACAGCCAGCACACTGTCCCCGTCTGACGGGGCAATTATGTGCAGCCATGTATTATCTCTTTCATTCCCTGCACTGTTGACTACCAGAATACCTTTTGAGGCTGCAATGTCGGCTGCCCGGGTCACAAATGTACTGTTCCCATCCATGTCTGAATACTTATAATCAAGTGCTGGATCATCAAATGCATAATAACCAAGAGATGAAGATATTATATCAGCACCAATGCTGTCGGCAAATTCAGCGCCGGCTGTCCAGAAATCTTCCTCTACTGGAAATTCAGATCCGGTATCTTCAGTTCTTAAAAGCCAGTAATCGGCTCCCTGTGCAGACCCTGCAATAGATCCTGGTTCAGAACCTGCAAGTATTGAAAGCACTGCAGTACCATGAGTATGGTAATCATAAACAAATTCATTGCTTCTGACAAAATCAAATGTTCCTTTGATCCCATCTCGGTTTCTTAGCGTTTCCAGAGAAGATATTCTATCAGCATTGAAAAAGCCTCCGTCAAGAACAGCAATCAGAATACTCTGGCCGTCAAATCCGGAGTTATGAACGGCCAGACCATTCAACATAATGATCGGCTGATCATAAGGTGGTGTATCCGACTGGCTTATTTCAAACTGTAGTTTGTCAGAAGATGAGCTTGTTTTACTGGATCTTTTAATAATTTTTACATCACTTACAAATGGCAGGTTCAGTAAACTGCTTATATCAGCCGGAGTTTCGGTTTTAAATAGTGCAGTATTCATCCATCTGGATGTACAATGTAATTTGAAACCTGCCGATGATATCTGTTCCAGATATCCTGAATAAACGGGTATATCCCTGAAATCAGGAACCGGAATACCTGCTTTTTTTCTTCTTTCAATAGCTTTTACAGAAAAAAGCTCAGATCCTGAGAAATCACTAATATTGTTTTCTCCTTTATCCCTGAAATAAATCCTGTAATAAACATTGTAAGTCTTTTCCTGCCCTGATAAGAAGTTATCCGACAGGATCAGTAAAAAGATAAAAAGGAATATTACATCTTTCAGGCGTAAAGGATAAAAAGATCCGTTTACCATATTTCCCCAGTTTTTTCCGGATCAGCAATTTTGACTTTATTTCTTTCGAGAGAATCGATGAAATCAGTTTGATAGATATCAATTTCACGATTGTTCGGGATGCCTGAAGCATATTCTGTTTTGAATCTCTGACTGCCGTCTTTCCTGTATATGATCCATAAACCTTCTCTCAGATCGTCTTTGTATTGTCCAAGAAATTCAGGCTTGCCATTTTCGAAAAAGGCTTCGAACTTTCCATTCAGTTTTCCGTTCAGGTAACTGGTTTTCAGAGTTAAAGTCCCATCAGGATAGTATTTCAGGCACTCTCCGTATCTTAAATCATTTTTGTAGTTGATTTTTTCGGCAACAGTGCTGTCAGGATAATATTTGAGAGAGAATCCGTTCTTTTTATCACCGGAATACTCCACCTCACTGATGAGCAATCCTTTTGTAGTGGATGAGAAGAACTGCCATTTGCCCTCTTTAAGCTGATTGACATATTTGCCGGCAGAAGCAACAAGCCCGTTTGAGTAATAAAGAGTAGCCTTCGCTTCTGTCCCGTTTTTGCTAAAAACAAGCAATGATTTTGTAGTATTGTCTTCATAATACCTTCTGAACTCACCTGCAGGTTTATCATTAGTAAAAACCCCATCGTACATAATATTCCCATTCGGGTATTTTTTTACCCAATGTCCCTGTTTCCTGCCATCTTTATCAGTCTGGTTGATGGCTTGCCCTGACTGCGACAATCCATGGGCAGAAATCAAAATTAAAACAAAGGCAGATATAATTTTAAAGTTCATAAACTATCGGCTTAAAATTTATGATAAAAGTACGAAAAAGAAAAAAGAGGCTGAAATTAAATCAGCCTCTTCCAATTATCAAGCAAACAACTTTTTTTATTTTACTTCTTCGAAATCAACATCGGTTACCTCATCATTACCACTTCCCTGCTGGGATTTTCCGCTTCCCGGCTGTTCAGGGCCAGGCTGTGACGTTGTCTGACCTGAATTCTGAGCTGTTTTGTACATCTCTTCCGAAGCAGACTGCCATACTGCATTCAGTTCAGCAAGAGCTTTGTCGATTGCAGGAATATCCTGTGCTTTGTGAGCTTCTTTAAGCTTTGCAAGTGCACTTTCAATGGCTGCTTTTTTATCGGCTGGCACTTTATCGCCAAACTCTCTCAGCTGTTTTTCAGTTGAGAAGATCATACTGTCAGCACTGTTTATCTTCTCTACTTTTTCTTTTGCCTGTTTGTCTGATTCAGCATTTGCCTTAGCCTCGTCTCTCATCCTTCTTATTTCGTCATCGCTCAGGCCTGAAGATGCTTCGATTCTTATCCTCTGTTCCCTGCCCGTTCCTCTATCCTTTGCCGTCACATGGAGGATCCCGTTGGCATCAATATCGAATGTTACTTCAATCTGCGGTATTCCTCTCGGGGCTGGCGGAATGCCATCGAGATGGAAACGTCCGATAGTTTTGTTTCCTACAGCCATTGGCCTTTCACCCTGGAGAATATGAATCTCAACAGATGGCTGGCTGTCGGCTGCAGTTGTAAACACTTCTGTCTTTTTGGTCGGTATTGTAGTGTTCGATTCAATCAACTTTGTCATGACCCCACCCATTGTTTCAATTCCAAGTGACAATGGTGTAACATCAAGAAGAAGAACATCCTTGACTTCTCCTGTAAGAACACCTCCCTGGATTGCAGCACCAACTGCTACGACTTCATCTGGATTTACACCTTTTGAAGGCACCCTGCCAAAGAATTTCTCAACAAGCTGCTGTATGGCTGGAATTCGCGTAGATCCTCCTACGAGAAGCACTTCGTTTATTTCGGAAGTCTTCAGTCCTGAATCATTCAATGCTTTCCTGCATGGCTCAATACAGGCCTGGATAAGCTTATCACAAAGTTTTTCAAATTGTGCCCGGGTAAGCGTTTTAACTAGATGTTTTGGAATTCCGTCAACCGGCATTATATACGGTAAATTTATTTCCGTTGTTGTCGCACTTGAAAGTTCAATCTTTGCTTTTTCAGATGCTTCTTTCAGCCGCTGAAGAGCCATCGGATCTTTCCTCAGGTCCAGTCCCTCATCTTTGAGGAATTCTTCTGCAAGCCAGTCAAT
>JBGPAF010000009.1:0-12047 GCA_041480535.1 Bacteroidia bacterium | reverse complement strand
TCCACCCTCAGTGCAAATGTACACAACAAAAGAGTCAATCAGGTTATAGTCCCTCGGTAAATGCTTATCAAACCGGATAATATTAGTATCGAAAAACTCACAGCTTACGAGATTTTCTGTAACATTCTTTTGCAGTTCCTTTTTTATCTTGCTTTTGCCCGAAGCGTTAAAGTCGATTGCTTCCAGAGCAAGATCAGTATGCAGTTCACGGGATTTGCCTTTATCGTCTTTCCTGTTCCAGTCATAGATCCTGTAGGTTATGTCAGATGTCTGTTGTATTTCAGCCAGGACAATGCCAGCCCCGATTGCGTGAATTCTGCCTGCAGGAGTAAAAAAAGTGTCTCCCGGATCCGCACTTTCAATATTAAGAAGATCAGGAACTGAGTTATTCCTTACGGCATTAATATAAGAATCACGGGTGACGGGTTTAGAGAAACCGGTAAATATTTTTGCATTCTTTTCGCTCTGAAGGATATACCACATTTCCGTTTTCCCATAAGCTTTATGCCTTTCTTTTGCAACTTCATTGTTTGGATGAACCTGAACCGAAAGGTCGTCCCTTGCTTCGATAAGCTTGATGAGCAGGGGAAACTCATTACCAAATTTCTCAAATACCGATTCTCCGGTAATATCTCCCATATATACATCGATTATTTCCTCGATATTATTGCCTGCAAGAAATCCATTGCTGATCACTGAAAGATTATCCGAAACAGCTGAAAGTTCCCAGCTCTCTCCGATATTTTTCAGATTAACTGCCTTTTTCCCATAATTTCTTTCAAGAGAACTGCCTCCCCAGATCTTTTCCTTTATTATGGGTTCAAATTTCAATGGATATAATTCTGACATTATTATAAGAGTTAAATACTGATGAATTATCTAAAAGTGCCTAGAGTGCCTAAAGTACTTAAAGTTAATTTGATTTTAATTTTGAGCACTCCAAACTTTAGCTCACTTTAGTCACTTTTCAGCGCAAATTATTACTTTTGATAACAGTATGTCTTACAAAAGTAAAAATAAATGCTAATAGTCGGTATAGCAGGCGGAACAGGGTCAGGGAAAACAACAGTTGTTAAGAAGGTAATGGACCGGTTCCCAAACGAGGAGGTGATCGTAATACCGCAGGATGCCTATTATAAAGACAATGGTCAGATACCGCTTGAAGAGAGGCAGAAAATAAATTTTGACCATCCTGATTCTCTAGAATTCGGCCTGCTCATTGAACATCTGAAAAAACTCAGGGAAGGCCAGAGTATTGAAATGCCGATATATTCATATCTGACCTGCCTCCGGTCAAAGGAAACAATAACAGTTAAGCCGGCGAGAGTGGTTCTGGTTGAAGGGATACTTATCCTGGCAGACAGCGGTTTGAGAGATATGTTCGATATTAAGGTTTTTGTTGATGCAGATGCTGATGACAGGCTGGGCAGGGTTATCCAGAGAGATATTGTTGAAAGGGGCCGCTCAGTCCTTGTGGTATTGGGAAGATATCATGACACTGTTAAACCATCTCATCTTCAGTTTATTGAACCTTCAAAGCGGTATGCGGATATCATTATACCGGGCGGCGGTGAGAACCAGGTTGGGATTGAAGTCCTGATCTCGATAATTGAAAAACATTTACAATAACAATACATGTTATCTAATATCAGACCTGAGGATATTTTATTCCTCGATATTGAGACTGTACCAGCAGTTTCATCCTTTCCTGTGCTTGATCAGTCATTCCAGGCGCTTTGGGAAAAGAAATCGAAGCAGTTCAGAACTGAGGAACAAACGGCAGAAGAGGTATACGACAGAGCCGGGATTTATGCTGAATTCGGAAAGATAATCTGCATTTCAGTGGGGCTGATAAAGGAGAAAAACCCCTTTTCATTCAGGCTAAAATCGTTTTATGGGGATGATGAAAAATCCCTGCTTTCTGAATTTTCTGCGATGCTTATTAAATTCTCAAAAAATAGGGAAGCATTGTTATGTGCACATAACGGAAAGGAATTTGACTATCCATATATAGCCCGGAGAATGATAATCAACAGTATGATCATTCCTGACATACTTGATAATGCGGGGAAAAAACCCTGGGAGATCAAATTGCTTGATACGCTTGATCTATGGAAGTTTGGTGATTATAAAAGTTATACTTCACTTAATCTGCTGACCACTATACTTAATATTCCCTCTCCAAAGGATGATATTGACGGAAGTATGGTAGCCCGGGTTTACTATGATGAACATGATATCAGGAGAATTGTCAGGTATTGCGAGAAGGATGTGCTGGCTGTGGCTCAGGTCCTTTTGAGATTAATGAATCTTCCGGGAATTGAAGAGGAAAAAATTGAATCAGTTACTCCAATCTGATCAGGCGATATCCAGAAATTTCAGAAAACATTTTGTGACCATTTCAGGATTGTCAGCGTGAATCCAATGCCCGGCACCGGGCACTACAATTAATTCGGCACCGGGAAAGACTTTCTGAATTTTAGTAAAATCACTCTCAGGAAGATAAGCCGAGTTTTCACCTTTAAGGAAATAAACTGGAAATCCGGTGATCTCGCTGATGCCTGCCTCACCAGGTTCAATCCCTTCAATTATTTTGCCGAGGTTATTAAGAATGGCAGATGCATTTATTTTCCACGAAAATGAATTATGCTGTTCTCTTTTAAGGTTTTTCAGGACCAGATCTCTTATTTTCTCAGATTTGATCTGCCGGCTTAAAAGAGATTCAACCTCCGATCGTACCGTTAATCCTGAAATACCAGCAGAGAGCATAAAATTCAATATTTGACGATGCTGATTTAAATCCTCTGAGTTTCTTCCTGAATGATCGAGAGGAGAAATGTCTGCAATAAGAAGTCCATTCAGCCTTTCCGGCGAGTTAAGAGCAAAGCTCACCGCGGTTTTGCCTCCCATACTGTGGCCTGCAAGAAAGAATTTTTCAATCTTCAGTTCATTTACAAGATCATACAGATCATCTTTCATGGAATTATAGTCATGGATGTTGCTGTGAGGTGATTGTCCATGATTTCTAAGGTCGGGCAGTAAAACTGTGAATCTGTCGCTTAAACCTTTAGCAATTGATACCCAATTATCTGAAGATCCGAACAGGCCATGAAGTATTATCAAAGGGGGACCGGAGCCGTATTTTCTGTAAAATAATCTCATAGGCAGTATTAATCTGCCAGTTGCCTTTTGTACATCTGAATAGCATTTTCGAGGCCGAGATAAAGCGCATCCGAGATAAGTGCATGTCCAATAGAGACTTCATCAATCCATGGTATATTCTGATGTATATACCTGAGATTATCGAGATTAAGGTCGTGACCGGCATTAATCCCGAGTCCTGCATCACGCGCTATCCTGGCTGCATTAACAAATGGTTCTATTGCTCTGGGAGCATTTATATCATAGCCGGAGGCATATGGTTCGGTATATAATTCAACCCTGTCAGTTCCTGTAAAGACTGCATGTTCAATATTTGCAGGATTAGTATCAACAAAGATGGAGGTCCTGATCCCTGCTTTTTTAAAGGACGAAATTATATCAGTCAGAAAAAGCCTGAATCTCACGATATCCCATCCGGCATTAGATGTTATTGCGTCATGGGCATCAGGAACGAGAGTAACCTGATCGGGTTTTACTGAAAGGACGAGATCAATAAAGCTGTCGGACGGATAACCTTCAATATTGAATTCAGTAGTTATTATCGGTCTGATTTCCAGAACATCCTTGTACCTTATATGACGTTCATCCGGACGGGGATGAACCGTTATTCCGTCGGCACCGAAGAGTTCACAATTGATTGCAGCTGTTTTAACATTTGGGATATTACCACCCCGGGCATTTCGAAGAGTTGCAATCTTATTAATATTTACACTTAGCTTTGTCATAATAAAAATGATGATTATCCGTATTGTTAAGTGATACAAAAATACAATAACTGGCTTTTTTTTTCTTATTTTAGATGAAATTTAAACAAAGAGTCGCTTTTTATGGTTGCAAAAGACTTAATTTCAGATGTGATCCCGTCCCTGAAGACGTCTGATTCAGGTCAGACAGCGCTGAACTGGATGGAGATTTTCAGGATATCCCATCTTCCGATTGTGAACAACCTGGATTTTCTCGGCCTGATCTCAGACACTGATATTTATGATATGAATCAGCCTGAAGAACCAATTGGCAATCATTCACTTACATTATTAAAACCTTATGTAACAACCGATCAGCACCTTTTTGAAGTAATAGGACTCGCTTCCAGGCTGAAGCTGACTGTCATACCTGTTCTTGATGAAAACTCCCATTATATGGGGGTAATAACGACAACCGACCTGGTTCGTTATCTCGCCGGGATTTCTTCGATGGACCAGCAGGGCGGCATAATTGTGCTTGAAGTCATTGAAAGAGATTATTCACTTTCACAGATCGCCCAGATTGTCGAAAGCAATAATGTTAAGGTATTAAGCATGTATATTACGTCTCCACCTGAATCAACGAGGCTTGAGGTGACCCTTAAGGTAAATACGAATGATCTGGTTTCGGTGATAAAAACCTTCGAAAGGTACAATTATGATGTTAAAACCTGGATCACATCGGATGATTCCATGGACAGGTTCTATTCAGAGCGTTTTGACCTTCTGATGAAATATATGAATATCTGATTTGCTATGCTGAAAACAGTTGCCATATACAGCAAAGAGAATAAACCAAAGACCACTGAAGGTCTCAACAGGCTTATTGATGAATTTAGCAGGAGAGGAATCAGAATGAAGATTTATCAGAGAAATGCCGATACTGCTTTATTTCGTGAAGGAGGTCTGATAGAAAAATTCACTGAGCTGAATGATCTGAAGGAACTGCCCGATCTTGTATTAAGCGTAGGCGGCGATGGCACTTTTCTTGAAACAATGCTTAAAGTAAGAAGCTTCGGAATTCCGATCGCAGGAGTAAATACAGGCAGGATGGGATTCCTGGCAAATATATCTGAAGATGAAATAGGTCATTCAATCGACCTTTTATCCGAGGGCCGTTATAAGCTGGTGGAAAGATCTCTGATTGAAATTAAGCAGCCTGAGGGTTTTTTTGACAAAGAAGCATCAACTGCACTTAATGAGGTTACCATTCAGAAAGCTGATCCCAGCATGATCACAATCAATGTTTATGTGGATGGAATACATCTGAATACTTATTGGGCTGACGGACTTATTGTCTCCACAGCGACTGGCTCAACAGCATATAACCTGAGCGTAGGAGGTCCTATCTTATCTCCTGAGGATGAAAGTATTATAATTTCTCCTATTTCTCCTCACAATCTTACTATCCGTCCGATAATACTTTCAGGGGAAAGTAACCTGAAAATGATAGTGGAAGGCAGAACCAAAGAGTACATGGCAACATGTGACTCCAGATCAAAAAGGGTGCCATTCAGCGAGGGGATAAGCATTACCAGGTCATCAGAAAAACTGAAGACAGTGATGCTGGAAGGTATGGATTTTTACAGCACTCTCAGAAATAAGCTGATGTGGGGGGCTGACAGGAGGAACTAAATTAGTTGTTCTAAACCATCTTGTTTAATTTTAGATTATTATATTTGTATCTGCAATTAAAATTCAAAATGAAATGAAACGATCACTTTTAGCCGTTATCATATTTTGTTTTGCAGTTCAGTTATCTGATGCCCAGCTCTGGAAATTAAGGTCCTGGGAAGCTATGTTTGGAATTGGTCCGTCATTTTCTTTCCCCGATATCGGTGGTTATACACAGGGTGATAATCTTCTGGGATTCAAGGATTTGAGCTACAGACAGACAAGATTCAACATTAACGGCAATTTGAAATATCGTATCTCAAGAACAGCAAACCTAAGATTAAGCCTGACCTATGCAATGCTTCATGCAACTGATGTAAGGGGATCTAATGAAGGCCGGGAATATGAAGCAGTAACAAACTTGTTTGAACCGGCGCTGATGGTTGAATACTATTTTGTCAAAAACAAATATGAAAGCAGTTACCTGTTTCTGAAGGGTAAAAGTCTGTGGGCTATGCTTTCCTCGATGGACTTCTATGCATTTACAGGGGTAGGAGGAGCAACTTTCTCTGTTAACATGAACGATGCACTTGTAGAAAGAGGCATTACCGAACCAGGAAGCACAAAAGATCACGGGTTCTCACTTATTGTACCTGGAGGCGTCGGAGCCACATTAATTTACTCTCCTAATCTTAATTTTGGTCTTGAATTTGGCGGCAGATGGTCCAATACAGATTATCTTGACGGTTTCAATCCGGATATATTACCCAACAAAGCCAGGGATAAGTACTATTTTTTAAACTTTACCGTTACTTATAAGCTGAAAACAACTGCCAAGGGATGGCCCTCTTTCAGATGATAATAAGCTGAATCAGGTTGGATGAAAAAACTATTCGGTTTTATTTTTTTAACTGTTTTATCATTATCAGCATTCGGTCAACGAAGTGCTGATTATGGTATTATGGGGGGTGTATCATCTTATCTGGGGGATATAAATACCAATCGCCTGTTCTATTCTCCACTCCCGGCCGGGGGCCTGTTTTACCGTTTTAATTTTAATCCCCGGCAGGCAATACGTACAAACCTTACTATGGGAGGCCTTCAAGGCAATGACCTTGATTTCAGCAATTATTTCCAGAGAGAAAGGAAGGATTATTTTTCAGGTACCCTTGGAGAATGGGCAGTTCAGTTCGAATTTAATTTTTTGCCTTATAGTACTCAGGGTAAAAGATGGAATTGTACACCATATATTGCTGCCGGAGCGGGAATTGCATTTATCGATATAACATCATCAATCTGGAATCAGGCAAGTCTGAGCTATAATCCACCTGTTAACATTTTTACATATAAACCAGTCATCCCATTTTCACTGGGTTTTAAGATAAATATCTATAAAAACCTCGGAATTGAAGCCGAATATGGTTTTCGTAAGACTTTTTATGATAAATTTGACGGCTTGGAAGATAATGTTAATCCGGATCACAAAGCATGGCTCCACAACAACGACTGGTATTCATTTGCAGGTATCGCGTTTACCTGGAAAATCTACAACAAACTGGCAGGTTGTCCGGCTTTTAAGGATGTGGATGAATCAAGAAGACACTGAATTATGTCCTTTTTAACACAGATTAATACTGACAAACTCCCGTCACATATTGCTATAATTATGGATGGCAACGGGAGGTGGGCCAGGCAGAGGGGTATGGACAAGATCTTCGGTCATCAGCAGGGAGTGAACGCATTAAAGGAAGTAATTGAGGCTGCTGCGGAATTAAAAATAAAATTTCTTACTGTATATGCGTTTTCGACAGAAAACTGGGAAAGACCCGATGATGAGGTTTCAGCGTTAATGGGAATTATGGTGCAGTCGTTGAATAAAGAGACTGGCACATTGATCAAAAACAATATCAGGCTTACAGCGATTGGCGATACAGAACGTCTTACAGATGACGTAAAGGAAAGGCTGATGGAAACGATCAATCTTACTTCTGGTTCTACCGGCCTTAATCTTATTGCTGCCATGAGCTATAGCTCAAGATGGGAAATAACCGAAGCAGCAAAAAAACTCTCGGCCGAGATCATCAGCGGAAAAATTGATGCCGATTCTATTGATGAAGGCTGCTTTGAAAAATACCTTACTACTTATGGAATTCCGGATCCTGAATTAATGATCAGAACCAGCGGTGAAATACGAATAAGCAACTTCCTTTTATGGCAGATCGCTTATACTGAATTGTACTTTACTGAAATACTTTGGCCTGATTTTGGTAAGGAAGAATTTTACAAAGCGATAATTGACTTCCAGAGGAGAGAAAGAAGATTTGGAAAAACTAGTGAACAGGTGTAGTTTAAATGATGAAATGATGGCAGTTAATCAACTGAAAAGGACTTTTGTGGCAGTTTCCCTGATTCTGACAAACCTCGTTCTGTTTTCGCAGGAAAGGGAGGGAATTATCGATTATGCAAATTCTTACGATTATATTATAGGGGGTGTATCTGTTTCAGGAGTCAGATTTCTCGATACAAACGCACTGATTGGGATTTCAGGCCTCAGGGTTGGTCAGCAAGTGGAAGTGCCGGGCGATGCAATTACAAATGCCGTAAAGAAGTTATGGCAGCAGGGATTGTTCTCTGATGTAAGGATTAATATAATCAAAACTGTTTCAGACACTGTATTTTTCGATATAGCCCTGCAGGAAAGGCCAAGAATATCATCAGTCAGATATAATGGTTTAAAAAACTCTGAGTCCCAGGATCTTGTGGAAAAGATTAATATGCCGGTCGGATCACAGCTTACATCATACCAGTTAAATAACACCAGAAAGATTATAACAGATCATTTTGTTGAAAAGGGATTCCTGAATACAACTGTTGAATTTGTTCAGAAAGACGATCCTGCTCAACCTAACAATATCATTCTTACTGTCGATGTCGATAAGAAAGAAAAAGTGAAGATTGAAGAGATCACTTTTGCCGGAAATGATAATTTCAGCACCAAACAGCTGAGACACAAGATGAAAAATACGAAGAAAAAGAACCTTAACTTTTTCAAGACATCAAAATTTATCTCTGAAAAATATGAAGAAGACAAAGAGAAGGTATATACATATTATAATGATAACGGATACAAGGATTTTAAGATACTGGGCGACTCCCTCTATCCGACCTCAGATGATCGGGTGGGTCTTTTGATAAAGATAGATGAGGGGAAACAATACTTCTTAAGAGATATTGCATGGGTAGGGAATAGTGTGTACAGAAAAGAAGATCTTGAAAAATGGTTAAATATTAAAAAGGGATCCGTTTATAACCAGTCACTGATTGAGGACAGGCTAAATGGAGCAGCCGGGGCACAGGATGCCGTAAGCAGTGCGTACCAGGATAACGGCTACCTGTTCTCGAGGCTTACACCAGTTGAATCAAAAATCGATAATGATTCAATTGATCTGGAGATCAGAATTTATGAAGGTGATCAGGCCTACCTTAACAATATAATTATTTCAGGGAACACAAGGACAAACGAACATATAGCAAGACGCGAACTATATACACTCCCTGGTGATCTTTTCAGCAAGGAAAAAATCATCAGATCAATCCGTCAGCTGGGAGTGCTCGGGCATTTTGATCCTGAAAAAATTAATCCCAATGTGGTTCCTGATCCTTCAAACGGAACAGTGGATCTGTTATACAAGCTTGAAGAAAAAGCAAACGATCAGTTTGAGATCTCCGGGGGATGGGGAGCCGGAATGCTTGTGGGAACTGTTGGAGTGCGGTTTAACAACTTTGCAATGCGGAACTTCTTCAAACTGAACGAGTGGAGACCTTACCCGTCAGGCGACGGACAATCGCTAAGTATAAGGGCCCAGTCGAACGGAAGATTATATCAATCATATAATTTATCATTTGTTGAGCCATGGCTTGGAGGGAAAAAGCCCAATTCATTTTCAGTGTCATTATACAGATCATTAATGACCAACGGGAGTAAAAAAAGCGACAGCAATTACCAGTCTATGATAATTGACGGGGCTTCAATCGGACTTGGAAAGAGACTGGAATGGCCCGATGATTTCTTTTCTCTTTATGGTGAAATAAACTATCAGAGATATAATTTAAATGATTTCAGTTATTATCATTTTCTCTTTTCTGACGGAACCTCCAACATGTTGACATTAACTACAAAACTTACAAGGTTTTCAACAAGCCCCAACCTTATTTATCCAAGAAGCGGATCAACATTCACTCTTTCGCTTCAGGCCACTCCGCCGTATTCTCTGATAAGCGGGGCCAATATGGTGGGAGTATCAGATAAGGAGAAATATAAATGGATCGAATTTCATAAATGGACATTCAAAGCAGATTATTATTACCCTGTCAGCCAGGATGATAAACTGGTGCTGAACGCCAAATTTGCTTTCGGTTACCTGGGTCACTATAACAAGGATATCGGGCCGTCGCCTTTTGAGAATTACAATATGGGAGGAAGCGGTATGACAGGCTACAGTCTTTACGGACGTGAAGTAATTGCCATGAGGGGATATACCGACGGATCTGTGACTCCAACAGATGCAAAAAGCGGATCTCCAATAGGGAATGTGTATTCGAAATTTACGCTTGAACTAAGATATCCTGTTTCGCTTAACCAGCAGGCAACAATATACTTACTCACATTCCTTGAAGCAGGTAAAGCATGGTACAAACTCAACGAGTATAATCCATTCAGGATGAAACGTACGGCAGGTATAGGTGTCAGGGCTAACCTCCCGATGTTCGGCCTGCTTGGGGTTGACTGGGGTTATGGTTTTGATCCGGTCGACGATCCGGCATCTTTCCCCGACGCAAATAAAGGACAATTTAGTTTTACAATAGGTCAGCAGTTTTAATTATTTAAATTTAAAAATCAATTTTATGAAAAGAATAGGTGTTATAATAATTTTTGCAGTAATGACTTCGGTATTTGCCGCAGCTCAGAAATATGCGTTTGTCGATTCTGAATATATAAGGAAGAACATTCCTGCTTTTAACAAAGCCCAGGAGCAGCTTGATAATTTATCCAAACAATGGGAAAAAGAGGTTGCCGACGGGTATGCAGTTGTTGAACAGATGTACAAATCATATCAGAATGATGTTGTACTTCTTTCACAGGATATGAAAACAAAAAGAGAAGAAGCAATCATCGCCAAGGAAAAAGAGATGAAGGACCTTCAGAACAAGTACTTTGGAGTGGAAGGTGAACTTTTCAAGAAGAGAGAGGAACTGGTTAAACCAGTACAGGATGAGATACTGAAAGCTATTAAAACCATCG
This sequence comes from Bacteroidia bacterium, assembly GCA_041480535.1. Lineage (GTDB taxonomy): Bacteria > Bacteroidota > Bacteroidia > Bacteroidales > VadinHA17 > LD21. Next base: position 1,226 of record JBGPAF010000009.1, on the reverse strand, counting down.
CTGCAGAGGGAAGCTATGCAGCCATCTTTGACACAGCATCAGGAGGCAATATTCTGTTCGCAAATCCAAAATTTGACATCAGCGATCAGGTTCTCGAAAAATTAGGTTATAAAAATTAATTAACTACTTTTGCACAATCAATAAAAACAACATTTAGAATGAAAAATTTTTTAGGAATAGCAGCTCTTATCATCATTGTCGCATTTGCAGGACAGGATATTATGGCACAGAATTTAAAATTCGGACATCTTAACAGAAATGAACTTATACAGTCTATGCCTGAATTTGATTCAGCCAGGGTGAAACTCGAAAAAATGAGCACAGAGCTCACAAATACGGCTGAACTATTGCAGGTGGAATTAAATAATAAATATGAAACCTATCTTAAAGATAGTAAAAACCTGACCGAGCTGGTCCGGCAGACCAAAGAGCAGGAGATTCAGGATGCTCAGAAAAGACTAACTGATTTCCAGACAAATGCCCAGACTCAGCTTCAGGAAAAACAGGTTGAATTATTTACACCGGTAACTGAAAAAGCCGATAAGGCTATCAAGGAGGTAGGAAAAGAAAACGGATTTATCTATATTTTCGATCTTTCGGGCCAGCAGATCGCATATTTTGATGATGCAAAAAGTGTCAATGTATTGCCACTGGCCAAAGCAAAACTTGGATTGAAATAAATCTTAAATTATAAACCAGTAACCATCCGTCAGCTGGCGGATGGTCTTTTTATTAATATAAAACCTCAGTGAAAAACCAGCCTATCGGAATTTTTGATTCAGGAGTCGGAGGACTCACCGTCGCCCATGCGATAAAGCAGATCCTTCCAGGAGAAAACCTCGTTTACTTCGGAGATACAGCACACCTCCCATACGGGGATAAATCAGCTGAATCGATAAGGTATTATTCCCGGAAGATCACGGAATTTCTTCTGAATCATAATTCAAAAGTTGTCCTGGTTGCCTGCAACTCCGCTTCAGCTTCCGCATTCGACTCCTTAAAGCAGGAATTTCAGGATAAGACAATACTGATCGACGTCATCGACCCGATTGTGGATTACCTGAGTACAAGGAATTTCAGGAAAATAGGTGTGATCGGTACAAAAAGAACTATAACCTCCGGCACTTATGATCAGAAACTTCATGAAAAATCTCCCGCGACAACTGTCGTTTCAATGGCAACCCCACTGCTTGTACCCATGATTGAAGAAGGATTTATTTTTGATG
>JBGPAF010000008.1:0-12055 GCA_041480535.1 Bacteroidia bacterium | reverse complement strand
ATCGAATATTCTACCCATTTATCGCGTGATTCAATATCCATCTGACTTATCTTCCATCGTTTTGTGGGATCTTGTATCCTGTCCTGGAAGCGATTCTCCTGCTCACTGTCACTTATTGAGAACCAGTATTTAATAAGTATGATTCCCGATCTGATCAGCATTCTTTCAAATTCGGGACATGATCTCAGGAATTCCTCGTACTCTTCATTCGTGCAGTAGCCCATAACTTTTTCGACTCCTGCCCTGTTGTACCAGCTTCTGTCAAAAAGGACTATCTCCCCGCCCGAAGGAAGTTCTGAAACATACCGCTGAAAATACCATTGAGACTTCTCCTTTTCAGTAGGGATGCCAAGAGCAACGATTCTGCATATTCTGGGATTCAGGCACCCCGCAATTGTTTTGATGACACCTCCTTTTCCGGCAGCATCGCGTCCTTCAAATATTACAACCACCCTTAGTTTATTGGCTTTAACCCATTCCTGCAGCTTGACCAGTTCAACTTCAACCTTAAGTAACTTTTTTTCGTATTCTTTTGTCTCCAGTTTTTTCTGCTTCTCGGCTTTCACATCATAGTAAAGATTCTTCTTTTCGAAAACCTCAACTTTGGCAACTTTGTTCCTGGGATTTTTCTTCATTGCAGGAGTTATTTATCAGATTAGAAATATACGACTTTCTGATCTGATCAAAAAATTTCCCGCAGGAAAATGTTATTGAATAAACGGAATAGAAATCGGGTACTTGAATTCTTCTCCTTTTGAAGCTTTTACACTGGCGATTATAATACAAATGACTTTCAGGATTACCAGAAAGATCACAATCGGGATACCAACAATTATAAAGCATAACGGAACTGCCAGAACCATATACAATAAGAGGGAGATCTGGAAATTAAGTGAAGCCTTCCCATTCTGATCGACCCATTGCGACTCATCTTTCCTTGATAACCAGCAGATCAGCGGGCCAATAATCCCTCCAAAGGGGAAGAAAAATCCTGCAAATGCAGAAAGGTGACATAACATTGCCCAGTTCCTTTCCGGTTCTGATAATTCTCTGATCTCTTTCATGACATTCTGGTTTTTAATAAAAGACGCCTTTCTTTTTATTTTGCTGCATTGTCAGAACCTTCCCAGACGTTTCAGATCGGCCGGCAACAGCCCGTTCGGATTGACCTTATCAATTGTATGCTGGTTATAATAATACATATTGGAGTCGTCGGTTCCAATAAGCATCTTAAAACAATACCCGGAATATAAATCACCCACAGGACCAACTTTATGGAGGACCAGTGTGTTAGGAGCTTTGTCCTGAATTGCTTTCACTATTGCTCCTTCAGGGACAATTTCAATCCCGTACTTGTAAAGAGCCCTGATTTTATCAATAGTATTGATTCCCGGAGAGAGATCCTCCTGTTTGACAAGAATATTTCTTCCCTTTACCTCAGGAATATTTTTATTATAGTACTTCAGATATCTTCTCCCTGTTAAAGAGGGATCTTCAGATATCATACCTGCATGTTTCTGCATAAAAGCAAGTATTGCTCCGAGTTTATAACCGTACTCCATATCGTCTTCTCCTGCAATTGATAGCGGGACCGCGCAAATCTCGGGCATCTGGCCCAGTTCAGGAACATCTTTGCCCTGTAAAAGGTTTATGAAATTAAAAACCGAATTCGATTTGTCATTTTCAAAGCTGGTCTCGGTAAGTATAATGAAGGAAAATGAAGGGTCGGACCTTTTCAGATTGAAATCGGATGCTTTAATGAATTCGAAGGGCGTAATTTTCCAGTACTCCTTGATTGCCTTGCTGATATAAGTGTTATAGACCGGGTTACCATCTTCCAGCACTACACATGTTTTTGAAGCGATAAATTGTTTTATTTCTTCACCAGCGGGAAAAGGCGCCTGCGCGGAAAGCAGAAAAGATGAAGCAAAAAATATAATGACAGATGCTAATTTCTTCATTTAGAAAGCCTGATTTACCGGGAGATACAATGGATTATTCTCGTTGAATTTTCTGATATAAACAAACATAAGGTCCTTTTTCTTCTTGTTGGGAAGACGCATGTACTCCTCATGCAGTTCGGTGTCCCTCATCAGAAGAAGCTCAGTGTTTTCAATATCATACTCCAGGATCTTTCCGCTGTCAAAATCGATCAGGTATTGCCTGAGTTCATTGCGTCCCGTATTCTGACGGTAAGGAGAGTAATAAGAACCATATGGTGAATAATAATTGCCATAACCATATGAATAGGGATTATAATATGGTGAGTAATAAGGTGAGTAATAAGGATCATAATACCCGTACGGAGAGTTGTTATAGCGGTTGTCGTATGAGGTAATATCCGCCACAAAATGGCATATGTTCCCGATAAAAGTGATCCTGTTAAAATTCCCCTGAATCTGGACATATAAAACTCCGTTCCTGGAAAATCCCCACACAGAACTTTTATCTACCTCCTGCCTGATTCCCATACCGTCGTAGAAATATATCTTTTCTCCTGACATCAGATTTTTAAAGAAATCCTTATCGTTGTAATCTGTCGATGTCAGTATCTTGGCTTTAGGAATAGGGCTGTTTATTTTAACCTGGTCGAAATTGAGAAAAATGCCATCTGTAAACCTGAAGTCAGGAGTATATTTTACCATTCCCTCGTTTTCCTGTGCGTTAAGCTGTATGAAAGCCCGCCCGGAACTAATTGCCACGATTATCAGTAAGATCCTGAATAACTTTTTCATAATGGTATATTCTTTTTATTTCCGGTTCAAAAATTGTACCACAGAAACAAAATTAACCATTTCCTTTGAAGGATGATAATTTCAACGTATGTATATTTATCATCTATTTTGGTTAATTTTACAATAATGCAATTAATCATTTGAGATAATGACAGAATCAGGTGACTATACTCAAGGGCAAACCGGGAATCAGTATTCTGATGAAATCTTTAATAAAAAGAAGAATCTGATCGAGACGTATTCAATTGTGGCCCTTATGTGCCTGATACTCGCGATTATTTTCATATCATTTGATCTCAGGCTTATTGCAGGAGTTCTTGTAATTTGCACAGCTGCTTTGTTATTAATGATTACAAGAAAAACCTCGGATCTGATTAAAAGGTCCAAAGAATCTTTGTTAGATGCATCTTCCTCAAATGAAAAGAAAGACGATGTGATATCCGATTTTTCACACAAGATCAGGGAACCGCTAAACAATCTGGTGGTTATTGCTGATCTTCTGATGGATACCGGCCTTCAGAAAAAACAAAAGGACCTGATAGAGACTTTCGTCGCCTCAACAAATAATATGGTCACCACTGTTAACGAATTGACAATGCAGTCGGCGGCCAGTTTCAGCTATGAGGCAAGAAAACAAATCAGGTATAACATCCTTTCAACAATCCAGAATACAATTGAGCTTTACAGCCTGAAAGATAAAGCCAGCCTCGACTTTATACTTAATAAGAAGGATTATCATGAATATGAATGCCAGGGCGATCCAATAACATTAAAACAGATATTTCTTGACCTGTTCAATACAATTGAAGCCAGGAACTCAGATCGTACCACCAAAGTCACAATAAATCTTAAGAAAGAGAGGGAATCGGACAGAGAAAGAATAATAGGTTTCAGGATTCAGACTGATATAAACCTGGAACTTATAAATGAATCGGGTACCGCGGGGCATCTTGCCTCGAGACTTATAACCCTCAGTAATGGAAGTTACAGGCAGGAAAACGGAGATAATTTCACTGTTCTTAACATTAGTATTCCATTTGCATATCCCCTAGCCGAAACAAGGCAACCCTCAGTACCGCTTACCGGAGCACCTGTTTCAGGACAAAAGGTTAATAAAGAGCTGAAAGATATCAATATTCTCCTGGTGGAGGATAACCTGATCAGCCAAAAGACAATTCTTCTTGCGCTTAGACCACTTGTAAACAGCATCGATACAGCTACAAACGGCAAAGAAGCAATTGACAAAATCGGGGCATCAAATTATGATCTGATCTTGCTTGATATCCAGATGCCTGTCATGAACGGGATTACAGCTGCTGAAAAGATCCGCGAACTGGAAGCAGGATCAGATATTCATATCCCGATTATTGCAATAACTGCCGATGCGATGTTAGGCGACAGGGAAAAATGCCTGTCAGCCGGGATAGATGAATATATCTCCAAGCCATTCCAGCCGGCAGCGCTTATTGAAAAAATAAAGATGATAATGTAATTTTCCTTATAGAATAAATCAGGCTCTAAGAAGTAATCTCATCAGAATTGCTGCGTGCAAGTTTCATATTCCTCAATGAAGGTGAAGAAATTAATCCGTCAAAACCCAGAAGGTTCCATTTTTTATCTATCTTTTCAATTGTAACGGCATCAGAACACACAATGTCAGGCCACCTGCGCGGAAATCCCCCCGGGCGGTAAAACTTGATCGTCCCATCAAATAATATTGTATCCTGAGATATCAGGAAATGGTCCCTTACAGGATCGGTATTACCAAGCATCTGCCAGGCTACCATAGAAATATCATCCGGATCAACTGTATGATCCACAACAATTACAAGTCTGAAAATGCCGGTTCTCCCTTCTGCCTTTAACAATTCTACGGTTCTTCCGATACTGTCATGGTCCTCTGAAAGGTTAACTGCCAGTACCAGTATTCTGATCCCTTCCCTGAACAAGCTGGCATTCCAGGCTTTAATATAAGGCACTTTAAGCCAGTCAGCGACATTCTCCATTGCCGCAGCTTTGAGATCATCTGATATTATTTGTCCGGCCCGGATCTCTTCCGGCAATTTCACAGTCGCATCTATACCTGCCTTACCCCCATAGGAAAAGCTGTCGGATGAATGGTCGAGGACGTCAAGGGGACCATGAGTAAAAATAATGTCAGATCTGAAATCTGTGTTGTCGAGAATGTGAATCATCACCTCTTTGTAGTTCCTGATATCAAGATTGCCGCTGACAACAACCAGATATTTTGTAAACATCATCTGTCCTGCTCCGAACAAAGAACTGATCACTTTCATACCCTGCCCCGGGAAACTTTTATTTATATTCACAATAACAAGATTGTGGGCGACACCGGCTTCGGGCATATGAAAATCGATAACCTCAGGCTGAATGGCGAGCCTGAGTGGAGAAAGGAAGATTTTTTCTGTAGCTTTAGTCAGCCATGCATCTTCCTGGGGCGGAATTCCGACAATTGTTGCCGGGTAGACTGCTTTCCTGGAATGTGTTATACAGGTGATGTGAAATGCAGGATACAGATCAGCGAGTGAATAAAAACCAGTATGATCACCAAACGGACCTTCGGTAATTAATTGTTCTGATGGATCGACATAACCTTCAATAACAATATCGGCATCATAAGGTACATAAAGGTCGTTTGTAATGCATTTTACAAGTTTTACCTTCTTCTTCCGGAGAAATCCAGCGAAGATATATTCACTTATGTTTTCCGGTAATGGTGCTGTGGCGCAGTAAGTGTACACAGGGTCACCTCCCAGGGTTACTGACACAGGCATCTTCCTGCCGGTTTTTTTCCATGCCTCAAAATGATTTGCGCCTGTTTTATGTCTTTGCCAGTGCATGCCCGTTGTGCTGCTGCCGAGTATCTGCATCCTGTACATACCGACATTTGTCTTACCGGTCATGGGATGAATTGTATGTACCATTGGAAGTGTTACAAACCTTCCGCCGTCGTGGGGCCAGCACTTCAGAACCGGTAAAATTGTGATATCAGGTTTTGAGCAAATGACCTGCTGGCATGCTCCTTTTTTCCTTTTACGTGAGGGAAGGTAACCTGCAATTTTATAAAACCGGGGCAGTGCAAAAAGTTTATCAATAAACCTGGTGGGAGTCTCTGTCACCAGGTTATAAATTTCATCAATGTCGTTTCCTGCTTCAGAAAGGTCCTTTTTGCCCAGGGCATTCGCCATTCTTTTATCTGATCCGAAAGCGTTGATCAGTACAGGAAATCCGGTTCCGGTATTTTCAAAAAGCAGGGCTTTGCCACCGGCTTTGGTTACTCTATCGGTTATTTCCGCTATTTCCAGGCAGGGATCAGCGAAAGTCTTTATGCGGTGGAGTTCACCGTTTTTCTCAAGTTCCGAGATAAAATCATTCAGTCCGGAATAAGCCATATTAGCGTATTAACCGGGTTAAAGATATTTAAAAGATAAAAGATAAAAGTAAAAAGACAAAAGTAAAAAGGCGAAAGGAGAAAGGAGAATGGGGAAGGAATCAAAAGGCTCCCCTCACTGGAGGGTTGGGGGGTGGGTTATTACGATGTATTTAAAACAATAATGGGAACCATTCCGAGGAGTAGTTCCCATTCACCGAATGCAACCGAGGCCGCTAACGGCGCCAGGTTACTGTTATTTTGACTGGCCGCATTTCCTGATACAAGACCTGGATTTGTGACCCATGGCTTTCGGGTTTTGCCTGTTACAGCAGAACCTTCCGGCTGTCCTTTTGTCCTGTCTTACGACTGGATTTTCCGGGACGAAGTGTCCTTCAGGCCCTGATGTCATTTCCCGGAGGATTTGGATCAGTTTCAGAAAGTCGGGAGCCGAGGCTCTTTTTTTTCTGAGGCCCTGTGACTTAATCGCTGAAAGAACGTTTCCGGTTTCCTCGATCTGCTGAGTATCCTGGACCGGGGTCCATTTGCTCAGACTTCGGCTCTCCTGGTGCGCAGTCCCGAAGGTCTGAATGAAGCGGATTGTGTCTCAGTTAAGTGACCTTTTCCGGATCCGCATCTTTTGAGCAGTCTTTTATCGCTCACCTGATAGATCAAATATAATATAAGAATATGATATGACAATCAGTTTGCTTTTCATAGTTGTACACTGGATATAAACAAAAGTTATTAACAGTTGTTAATAACGCCGGAAAGTCGCTTAAGCTGGGTAGATGAAGATGTTTGTTGGTGAGATAAAACCCCTCTGCCCGCCGACTGGCGGGCATCTCCCCCAGAGGGGGAGAAAAATCTATTTTATTTATTAAATTTTAATAGAGAGTTGAGATTTTTTCCCCCCTCCGGGGGAATGCAAAGGGGGTTTATCTTTAACAAAAGAGGCCGCTTAAAAGCAGCCTCTTTTAATTATAAAACGAAATATTTATTTCTTATACCCGTATACTGCCAGTTCCCCGAGCATCTCCTCGATCCTTAGCAACTGGTTATATTTACATATCCTGTCGGTCCTGCTGCACGATCCTGTTTTTATCTGTCCGGAATTGGTCGCAACAGCTACGTCAGCAATCGTTGAATCTTCAGTCTCTCCAGAGCGGTGTGATATTACTGCGGTAAAACCTGCCCTGTGAGCCATTTCAATTGCATTGAGCGTTTCGGTCAGTGTTCCGATCTGGTTCAGCTTTATAAGAATCGAGTTTGTACAGCCCAATTCAATACCTTTCTTCAGGTACTCAACATTGGTGACAAAAAGGTCATCGCCAACGATCTGTATCTTTTTACCAAGCCTATCGGTCATCAGTTTCCATCCGTCCCAGTCGTTCTCAGCCATTCCGTCTTCAATTGAATCGATGGGGAACATTCCTATGAGCTTCTCAAAGTAATCGACCTGTTCCTTCGAAGTTTTTCTTGCTCCTTTCGGACCTTCAAATTTTGCATAATTATACATTCCGTTTTCATAGAACGTCGAAGCTGCCGGATCAAGTGCTATTGTAACATCAACTCCCGGTTTATATCCAGCAGCTGAAATTGCCTTTACAATAGTTTCAAGTGCATCTTCAGTACCGCCAAGGGTTGGAGCGAATCCGCCCTCATCACCTACTGCAGTGCTTAATCCGCGACCTTTCAGGACCTTCTTGAGAGAATGGAATACTTCGGCGCCCATTCTTAATCCCTCTTTGAAATTGGGGGCCCCTATGGGTCTGACCATAAATTCCTGGAATGCTATCGGAGCATCTGAGTGCGATCCTCCGTTAATAATGTTCATCATTGGTACCGGAAGTGTAACCGCGTTTGCACCCCCGATATAGCGGAACAATGGAAGTCCATGATAGGCTGCTGCCGCTTTTGCAGCTGCAAGAGAGACTCCGAGGATGGCATTGGCACCCAGATTGCTTTTGGTTTTGGTTCCGTCAAGATCGATCATCTTTTTATCGATCAAGGCCTGATCGGTAACATCCATTCCGATAACTTCTTCAGAAATTACATTATTAACATTCTGAACAGCTTTAAGAACCCCTTTGCCAAGGTAGCGTGATTTATCTCCATCGCGGAGCTCAAGTGCTTCATTTTCGCCTGTCGACGCACCTGACGGAACAGCTGCCCGTCCCTGATAACCGCTGGCGGTTTGAACATCAACTTCAATTGTAGGATTGCCGCGGGAATCAAGAATCTCACGTGCGTGTACACTAACTATTTGTCCCATAGGAATTTATTTTTTTATTAAACAATAGTGCAATATATACAAAAAAAGGGATACAGATTTATGTCCATATCCCTTTCCTTATAAATTATTTCTTTATTTTTTCCCTTTAGCTTCAGGTGCTGGTTTCTGGGATTTCTTTTCAGGTGCCTCTTCGGTTTTTGCACTTTTTTTCGTCTTAGCCGCTGCAGGCTTTTCAGTTTTTGCAGCTGGTGCTTCTCCGGCACTCTTCTTTGCAGATCTTCTTCTCCTTGTTGTTTTTGGCTTGGCAGCTTCTCCGCCTTTCATTGCCTCATTGAAATCAACAAGCTCCAGAATGCACATTTCTGCATTATCCCCTATTCTGTTCCCTGTCTTAAGAATTCTGGTATATCCACCCGGCCTGTCGGCGATCTTGGGTGAGATTTCCCTGAACAACTCTGATACGGCCTCCTTGTCTTTAAGATAACCGAACACCGTTCTACGTGAATGTGTCGAGTCTTCCTTTGATTTTGTAATCAGTGGTTCCACAAATGTCTTAAGCGCTTTTGCTTTGGCAGTAGTGGTTGTAATCCTTTTATGAAGGATCAGTGAAACAGCCATATTGGAAATCATCGATTTCCTGTGTGAACTTGTTCTTCCAAGATGGTTAATAACTTTTTGATGTCGCATTTCTCTATATCCTTAACCAGTTTTCAATTAATCTTTATCTAATTTATACTTGCTGACATCCATTCCGAATGACAGACTCATTGACTCCAGCAGCTCGTCGAGCTCTGTGAGGGATTTTTTTCCGAAATTCCTGAATTTAAGAAGGTCATTCTTATTGAATTTAACAAGATCTCCAAGAGTTTCAACTTCTGCAGCTTTAAGGCAGTTGAGAGCTCTTACGGAGAGGTCAAGATCGACCAGCTTTGTCTTAAGGAGCTGCCTCATATGAAGTACTTCCTCATCAAACTCTTCATTTGCCAGTTTATCATCCGAGTCGAGAGTAATCTTTTCATCGGAGAACAGCATAAAGTGATATATCAGTATTTTTGCTGCCTCTTTCAATGCCTCTTTCGGGTGAATTGACCCGTCTGTTTCTATCTCAAGCAAAAGCTTCTCATAGTCAGTTTTTTGTTCAACACGAAAGTTTTCCACAGAGTACTTAACGTTCCTTACAGGTGTGAAAATTGAATCGATTGCAATCAGACCGAATTCGCTGTCGACCGGTTGATTCTCCTCTGCCGGAACATATCCCCTGCCTTTGTTGATATTGAATTCAACCTGCAGTTTAACATCAGTCTCCATCCTGAATATAACCAGGTCGGGATTCAGCACTTCGAAACTGCTTAAGGCATTGTTAAGAGCACCGGCTTTGAATACTTCCTGGCCACCGATTTTGATCATGACCTTTTCATGATCGACGTCATCAACCGTCCTTTTAAAGCGAACCTGTTTAAGGTTCAGGATGATCTCAGTCACATCTTCGATAACCCCTGTAATGGTAGAGAACTCATGGTCGATACCTTCGATCTTTACCGTGGTTATTGCAAAACCTTCAAGTGAAGAGAGAAGGATCCTTCTTAGAGCATTACCAACAGTAATGCCATAGCCGGGTTCAAGAGGACGGAATTCAAATTTGCCGAAATTTTCGTTCGCTTCCAGCATTATTACTTTATCAGGCTTCTGGAATGATAAAATGGCCATAGGATTTATCTTATATAATTATTTTGAATACAATTCAACTATTAACTGTTCCTTGATATCTTCAGGAATATCTGTACGTTCAGGTACACTCATGAACTTACCTGCCATTTGTGTATCGTCCCACTCGAGCCATGGAAGTTTGGAATATTTCCGCGTTGTAAGTGAATCGACTAATACCTCCAGTGATTTCGATTTTTCGCGGACTCCTATTATGTCGCCAGGTTTAAGCTGTAATGAAGGGATATTGACCACTTTCCCATTCACTGTCATGTGCCTGTGTGAAACAAGCTGCCGGGCTGCAGCTCTTGTAGGAGCAACACCTAAACGGTAAACAACATTATCGAGACGTGCTTCGAGCATCTGAAGAAGCACTTCGCCGGTAACTCCTTTGCTTCTTGACGCTTTCTCAAAGGTGTTGTGGAATTGTCTTTCGAGTAATCCATAGGTATATTTTGCCTTTTGCTTTTCCCTCAGCTGAAGACCGTATTCAGAGGTTTTTTTCCTTTTTTTGTTCATCCCGTGCTGTCCCGGAGGAAAGTTTTTCCTGTCGAGGTTTTTATCGGGGCCGTAAATAGCATCTCCGAATTTTCTAGCAATTCTTGTTTTTGGGCCAATATATCTTGCCATCGTACTTTTATTTTAAAACTTAAAAATTAACTGTTCCGTCACAAATTATACTCTTCTCCTTCCGGGTGCACGGCAACCGTTATGAGGCATGGGGGTTACATCGATAATTTCGGTGACTTCAATACCAACATTACTGATCGACCTGATTGCAGATTCACGGCCTGATCCCGGTCCCTTCACAAATACCTTTACTTTTCTCAAGCCAAGATCATATGCAACTTTACCACATTCTTCCGATGCCATCTGGGCTGCATAAGGAGTATTCTTCTTGGATCCTTTAAAACCCATTTTACCAGATGATGCCCATGAAATAACCTGACCTGAATTATTAGTTAATGTCACAATAAGATTATTAAATGATGAATGAACATGAGCCTGGCCCGTAGGTTCAACCTTAACGATCCTCTTTTTTAATGCTCCGGTTTTCTTTGCCATATTCTATTTATTTAGTAGCTTTTTTCTTGTTTGCAACAGTTTTCTTTCTTCCTTTACGGGTCCTGGCGTTGTTTTTGGTACTTTGTCCCCTTACTGGTAGTCCAAGTCTGTGACGCACACCACGATAGCATCCGATATCCATTAACCTTTTAATATTCATCTGGGTTTCAGAACGAAGCTCGCCTTCAAGCTTAAAATTATCGTTAAGTATCCGGCGGATAGTATTAATCTGGTCATCGGTCCACTCCTGGACCTTTGCATTCCTGTCAACACCGGCTTCGTCAAGTACTCTCTGAGCAGTACTTCTTCCCACTCCATAGATATAGGTCAGGCCGACTTCGCCTCTTTTATTTCTTGGTAAATCAACACCAACAATACGTGCCATATATTACTTTTCTTAAATGAGTTGCAAAATTAAATAAATTATCCCTGTCTCTGTTTGAACTTGGGATTTTTCTTGCTTATAACATAAATTCGCCCTTTACGCCTTACTATTTTGCAGTCGGCGCTGCGCTTTCTTACAGATGCTCTTACTTTCATTATTTTAATATTTCTTATTTATATCTGAATGTTATTCTTCCTTTTGTGAGGTCGTATGGCGACATTTCCACTTTTACTTTATCTCCGGGTAAGATTTTAATATAGTGCATTCTCATTTTCCCTGAGATGTGGGCAGTTATTACGTGTCCGTTTTCGAGCTCTACTCTGAACATTGCGTTAGAAAGGGCCTCAATGATAGTACCGTCCTGTTCGATAGATGATTGTTTCGACATACGATTACATTTTATTTAAAACTTCTTCTATAAATTTAAAAGTTGTTAATACATCTGCTTTCCCTTTATCCACCGCTACTGCATATTCAAAGTGAGCCGAAGGTCTACCGTCAACAGTCTTGATTGTCCATCCGTCTCTCATCTGTATCGT
>JBGPAF010000007.1:0-12385 GCA_041480535.1 Bacteroidia bacterium | reverse complement strand
TCCGTCAAGTTCTGTGGCATTCAGCTGGGCAAGGTCACAGAATTCAGGATCATTGGGGGCCTCATTGAGCCATCCCCTTCCGCTTTCAAACATTGATGCGATAAGGGGCACATAGCTTTGTACGTTAATCCCCCTTCCGATAAAAGTCTGTCCGCACGGATATGCAAATGATACCGGATTGACCCCCGGCATTTCATTCATGAGCCTGTTTGCGGAATCAAGTTCACTCTTCATCTTCTGAAGGGTGTATTCTTCCAGGGCCTTGTTCCTTGACCAGGCGAAATTCCCCGAACAGGGATGGTACACTGAATGATTCCCGATATCATGGCCATCTTTTTGCCTTCGGGCCAGGGGAATTTCTGATCAGTTCCTGCTGCATTATTGCTGCCATATGTCTGACCAAAACCGGTACTGTTTATCAGACTAAAAGATAATGTAAGGGAAAGAACCACAAGGAATTTATGTCTTTTATTCATTTCAATAAGGAATTTCTGTCAGATAAAATTAGTTTATTTTGTTGCTGCTGTTACTATATTCCCTCGATTAAAAATTTATTTTAATTACGGATTTCGCCTGCCTGCCGTAAGGCACTGATTGAGGATTAAATGATCCAAGTTGTCATTATAGATTAGTTTTTCGTAATTTTATTGTAATAAATAGATTGCTATGGAGGAAAAGCTGCTCTATAAGATTCATGTAATGGGATATGTCCAGGGAGTGGGATTCAGGTGGAGGGCTGCGAGAGAAGCTGGTGCACACGGTATTACAGGATTTGTTAAAAACCTGTCAGACGGCAGTGTTTATATGGAAGCTGAAGGATCGAGGAAGCAATTAAAGGCTTTCGTTGAATGGTGCAAAAAAGGTCCGGGTTATGTGGAATCCGTAACTGCAGATCCTTATCCTCCTGCCAATTATAAAGAATTCGGGATTCAATACTAAGATTTTATAAAGCAGGAATTTGAAGACATATACAGTTTGACATAACTTAAGTTTCAAATTTTAAAATGCCAGTAAATGAAAAAACTATTACTGCTTACTCTTTCAGTATTTATCAGTTTTTCCTTGTATTCACAGAAATATGCACTAAGTTCTCCCGACGGGAAACTGACAGCCGGGATAGAAATTGACAAAGGTATTTACGTAGCCTTAATAAAAGGTCGAACTTTTGTCTTTAAACTGGGAAATATTTCCCTTGAGACTTATTATGTAGTGGGGCCGAAAGCTGAATACATTGTACATAAAGTAACCCATAATTCAGTTAACGAAATTGTAAAGCCTGAAATCCGTGACAAGGCAGCGACCCTCACAAATTCCTATAATGAGCTGGAAATCAAATTCAGGGATAAACATGCAATTACTTTCAGGTTGTTCAACGAAGGACTTGCTTATCGGTTTTCAACATCAGAGAAAGACAGTCTGAAGATTATCGGGGAAAACCTCGATCTTTATTTTGAGACGGGCGATTCTGTAAGGTTTCAGTCATCAGAGACTTTTAATTCGGCGTACGAAACACCGTATGAGCATGCGAACCTGCCGGGAATTGCTGCAGGGAAGTTATGTAATTTGCCCCTGCTGATAGAAAAACAAAACGGGCTGTTCGTTATGATTACTGAAGCCGACCTGTACAATTATCCCGGGTTATGGTTTAAGGGTACAGGAAAGGCACAGCTCTCAGCCGTAAATCCACCATACCCTAAGACATTGACCACTGCCGGCGGCGAATATGTCAGGAACCAGGTTGACCGGGCATACGACTACATAGCAAAAGTTAATGGTACCAGGGCGTATCCCTGGCGGATTTTTGCAGTTGCCAGCGATGAAAAAGAGCTGATCTCAAACAACATGGTCTACCTGCTTGCCTCTCCATGCGCTGTCAAAGACATTTCATGGATCAGGCCGGGGGTTGTTATGTTCGACTGGTGGGCAAAGCATAATATTTACGGAGTAGATTTCAAAGCAGGAGTTAATACAGAAACAGCAAAATACTTTATCGATTTCTGTGCTGAAAACGGATTCAGGTATTTCCTCTTTGACGACGGATGGAGCCAGAGGGATGATCTGCTGAAGACAGTACCTGGTTTGGACATGGCTGAAGTCACCGCTTATGGCAGATCTAAAGGAGTGGATATAATGCTATGGATGGTCTGGCATACACTCCAAAGGCAATGGGACAAGGCTTTCGACCAGTTTGCAAAGTGGGGAATAAAGGGCATCAAAGTTGATTTTATGAACCGCGACGATCAGCCCATGGTCACGTTTTATGAGTCCGTTGCCCGGGAAGCTGCCGGACGGAAGCTGGTTGTTGATTTTCATGGTGCATATAAGCCATGCGGACTGAGCCGCAAATATCCCAACGTCCTTACGCGGGAGGCTCTCATCGAATTTGAATACAATGGCTGGACAAATCAGGACGATCCTGTGCATCATAATATTCTGCCATATATCCGCATGTTTGCAGGTCCCATGGATTATATCCCAGCAACCGTTCGTAATTCAACGAAATACAATTTCCGGCCTATTGATGATTATCCGATGGGGCAGGGGACCCGTGCACATGCAATGGCATTGTTTATAATTCTGAACAGTCCCATGACAATGCTCCCCGACTCACCGTCAGACTATTACCGCGAAAAGGAGTGTACTGATTTTCTTAAGAAAATACCTGTCGAGTGGGACGATACACGACTGCTGCAAGGCAAAATCGCCAGATACACCATATTAGCTCGCAGATCGGGCAATGAATGGTTCGTTGGGGCAATTACTGACTGGAACGAACGGACCATTGATCTGGAGACTGGCTTTCTGGAACCCGGGAAATACAGGCTGGAGGCAATAGAAGACGGTGTTAATGCCAACAAAAGGGCTGAGGATTATAAAAAGATCGAAATGGATTTTCAGGCAGGGGAGGTTTTGAAACTCAAACTTGCCTCAGGTGGGGGTTGGGTGGCTCGCATTACGACGTTGAAATAGGTTAACAAAAAAAGAATTTTTGGACACGGGGTTTAATCCACTAAAACGCTGGCGCGGATTTAGCGCAGCTCAATCCGAAATTAATTCAGTTCCTTTTCAGAAGGTTTTATGTTCCAACCGTCAATTGCCAATAACGGAGCTTCCCCATTCAGATCTACAGAATTGAATTCGACTTTCACACTTCGTTTTTCCTTTGGAAGAAGCGAAAAATAATTATCCTCCCAGAAAACCGGCAACACCAGGTCCTTTGAATCATTTTTAATGATCTTAGGATTTACTGAAAAGGCCAGAGAAGCCGACGGATTCTCAATTTCAACTATTGCTGAATATTTTCCGTTCTCCTGTTTAACTGATGATACCGAGAAGTTCAGCTCTACCTCCGGAAGCTTGTTTAATGAAGTGAAATCTGCATTTTCATCCCCTTTGGAAGATAGCCAGTAGAAATTAGAAGAAATTTCTTTGCCATCATTATCACTTAAAACCAGTTTCAGGAAGAAAACGTCACCTGAATTTTTAAACCAATCAGGGGTTATCACCTTTACGCTTTCATCAGATTTGACAGATACATCAGCAAACACTGAGTATTTGATATCCATGTTCTGGTTATAGAGATTTGCTGATATTTTCAGCCCTGAAAAATCTTTATAAGTGCTGTTTACAACACGAAATGAATTGTCATCATATGAGTATTGCACGTGCAAAGGTTCGCAGGCTTTCTTTGTACCATAAAATGCGCCGTTAGGTGCAAAGAAATAATCATATAACTGCCAGTACATAGAGGGCCATGACGAGTTATACATCCAGTAAATGATACCGCTTGACTTATACTTGTTACCTGCAAATGCTTCAAACATTGCCCTGGTTGCCTCATATTGAAGAACCTGCGATTTCATGCTGTATTCCTCCAGTCCGGCAGGTTTCCCGTAACGTGAATAGAGTGCTTTCCGTGCTTCAGGATAAAATGCCTTGTGAAGGCGGATATCCCAGGATGGGCTCATTGGCCATAAATCAGAAGCAGGCATCATTTTACGCATGCTTTCAACAGGTGGTATCTGTTCTCCCGATGGTCCGGCTTCAGTATTGAATTCAAGTTTTCCATACCAGTAAACTGGTGTACGGTAGGCATAAACTTCCGGATAAGGCCCCATCCAGAGTCCCGTTCTGCCTGCAATTGCACTTGAATCCTGTGTAGCTGATGACTGATAAGGCCGTGTCCCATCAAAATCATTCAGAACCTGCATATACATTTTTTCAACATTGGCAGGGGGAAACATATCGCTTCCGTAAAGCCAGTTAAATACTGATGGATGATTTCTGAGGCGGACAATCTGATCCTGCCAGCTCTTTTGTGCAATGATATCCATACCGGGAGTCCATTTCTCCCATTCCTCCCATGAACTACAGCAGCACCATCCAACCATAAGCAAAATACCTTCTTCATCGCATTTTTCAAACATGTAATCTGATCCGCGAGGGGCTTCCATACGTAGGGCATTAAGGCCCATATGTTTTGCATACTGAATATCGGTATCAATACGCTTATCTGAAGGACGCAGAAACATATCTTCCCTGTATCCGCCGCCTCTTATTACAATGTTTTTACCGTTTATCTGGAAAACCCTTGTGAGCTTCCCGTCAAATTTATTCATCCACGAAGTGATTTCACGGATCCCGAAACGGACCTTCTCCGAATCTGATACCTTTCCTTTGACCTCAAAGCTCAGATTCAGATCGTACAGGTTTTGTGGACCTACTGTATACGGCCACCACAATCGTGGATCTGAGATTATGAGCTGACTGAATTGTTCAGGAGTGAAAGTTACCTGACTGTTTTCCTTAGGACCCAGAGTCAGCTTTTGGGAGAAACTTAAGTTATCTATTGTCCCTTTAAGAACACCGCTTATCTTTTTGTTTGTGGTATTTGATAAAACAGCTGAAATTGTAAGGCTTGCCTTATCCGTTGAGGGCAGGTTAAGTTTTGTTTTTACCCAGGGATTATCAATTGAAACAGGCCCTGTTGAACTAACCGAAACATCATACCAAAGCCCCATATTCCTATCAGGAGGTGTAGGATTCCAATCAACCCAGGTAATTGTAAGATCATTTCCTTTTGGCGGAAATATTTCGAGGGCAAGGCAATTATCCTTTCCGGCGAGGGCTGCCCCTGTAATATTAAGATCATATAACCGGTAGGCACCCTTGATTTCATTAGTATCGGCAACAAGTTGTCCGTTCAGCCAGATATTGGCTTTGTAGTTTATACTGTGGAGTTTAAGCCAGGCATTTCTTCCTTTGAAGTCAGCAGGTAATGTAAATTTTGTCCGGTACCACCAGGAAGCTTTGAATGGGCTGTCGTCAGGTATTTCACCACCTCTTTTTGAAAAATAGCCAGGTATTGTCTCAATGTTTGTACCATAAAAAGGATCAGGGTAGATTTTGTTTTCCACCAGTGTTCCAAGAACGGTTGAAGGGACTGATGCATTATACCATTTTTCAGGTTGCCATGAAGGAGTGGAAATTTCTTTGCCATCTCCTTTAACCTCCTTTGAGGATTGAATGGTCCAGTTGTTCCTGAGCAGAAGCTTTTGCTGCTGGGAAGTCTGGCTTGTACAGTTGCATAACGATATTACGGCTGCCATAATGATAATGGAAAGATTTCTTGTTTTCATATTACCCAGGTTTGGTTTTGTATTTCAAAGATAGTATAAGTAAAGGAATTACTTTTTATCACGGATCACTCTTGTCGGGTTCAATTTTCCGCTTATAGAATTTTTATTTAAAATATGAAATTAAACATTTAACTTCATAAAAGAAAAAAGACACCAGAAGGTTATTCTAATTCACATTAAATTCAAGGTTATGAAAACACGAAAACTAACACGCCGTCAGGCAATTGCCACAACATCAGCAGGTTTTGCCGGTGCATTGCTTGGCTTTCCCTTCAGGTCATTTGGTATAACAAATAATCTTCAGTCGGTAAAACTGGCGATTAACGGAGGAGAAAAGGTTCATCCCGGGTCGTGGCCTCAATGGCCCTATTGGGATCAATCGGCAGAACCTGGGATTATTGAAATGTTCCGTTCAGGCCGGTGGTGGAGGGGTAGTGGTGAATATGTTGCTGAGTTTGAAAAAAAATATGCCGAACTTATGGGAGCAAAGCGGTGCCTGGCAACAGCAAGCGGCACAACAGCACTTTTAACAGCGCTGAATGTTCTCGGTGTTGATGCCGGCGATGAGGTTATTGTGTCACCTTATACATTTGTGGCTACATATAACGTCATTTTTGCTCATAAGGCATTGCCTGTCTTTGCTGACACTGATCCGGAGACCTTTTTAATTGATCCGAAAAAAATTGAGAAGAAGATCACAGACAGGACAGTCGCAATAATTCCTGTCCATATTTACGGATTACCTGCTGACATGGACAGTGTAAATAAAGCCGCAAAGGATCATAACCTTAAGGTAATTGAAGATGCATGCCAGGCGTGGCTTGCTGAGTACCGGGGTAAAAGGGTGGGTACTTTAGGAGATCTGGGTTGTTTTAGCTTTCAGAATTCAAAGCATCTTGCTTCCGGCGAAGGTGGCGCTATTCTTGGAAATGACGAGGATATTATGGACCGCTGTCATGCATATCATAATTGCGGGAGACCATATGGCAGGATGAAAGCAGTTTCAGGAAATCAGTATAATGGCATGAACTACAGGATGCAGCAATCACAGGCTTTGATCCTTATGTCGCAGATGAAAAGGATTGAAAAAGACAATGATGTTCGCCTGGCAAATGCACTTTATCTTGACAAAAAACTGAAAGAGATCCCGGGAATAATTCCTTATAAGCCGGCAGATGGAGCTACACGCGCTGTTTACCATATGTATCCTTTCAGATATATTAAGGAAGAGTTCAATAATATTCCTAAAGACAAATTTCTGAAGGCACTGGATGCTGAAGGAATACCATGCAGCGGCGGTTACGGCAAGCAAAACAAAGACGGACTGATCGAGGAACAGCTCAATTCACGGGGATTCAAGAGACTGTTTTCTGAATCAAGGCTTAAGCAATGGCGTGAAGATAATTTTCTGCCGGGCAACGATCAGCTGTGCGATCAGGCAGTTACTTTTTACCAGAGTATACTTCTTGGAACCAGATCGGATATGGATGATATTGTAAATGCAATAACAAAGATCTATGAAAACAGGAATTCTTTAGTTTGATATTTTAAGAAATTCCTGACAATAGGAATAATCTGCGTGAATCTGCGAGATCAGCGGGAGAAAAAAAAATCCCGCAGATACAGCAGATTATCGCAGAGAAGAATAATTCTAATTTTATAAATTTACCCGGATTACATTTCGATATGAAAATCACCGGATTATTTTTCACAGCTTTTTTATTATTGGCATTCACTGGTTGCAGGCATACGCCTGATAATAAACAGCTTGTCCTCAAATCCGATTCCCTTTCCCAGATATCTGAAAGGATTGCCCTGGATTTTCCATTCACAGAGAACGATATTAATCAGCAGTTGAAGGAAAAAATTGGAACTTTTACTGCTGAAGAAAAGGCTGATTGGGAGAAGAAAAACTGGCTTGAATGGAAGATGATAAATGGAGAAAAAAGATACTTCAGCAGGGCTGTATCGAACCTGAGCCTGATCATGAGCTTTTATCAGGAGCGATCCCGGAGAGACAGCCTTGATGCCGCAGATCCTGAAATAGTATATCGCAAAAAGCATACTCAGTCAATAATCACTGCATCAGAAAATGAGCCCGGGCCTGTTTCGCCGGTTGAAATGACAATCAATTACACAATAACTGTGGATACCGGTGCAGTTCCATCCGGGGAAATTGTCAGGTGCTGGCTGCCATATCCAAAAGAGAACCATGCACGTCAGCAGAACGTCAGACTCCTGTCAGCTTCTGAGAAAGATTTCATCTTAGCCCCTGATTCTGCAGTTCACAGGACAATCTACATGGAATCGAGATCAGAAAAGGGACTTCCTGTTGTATTTAATATTTCATACAGCTATCAGTCATCCGGACAATACTTCAATCCGGATAAAATGAATATCAATCCATATGATAAAAGCTCAACGCTTTACAAGGAATTTACATCAGAACAGCTTCCTCATATCTGTTTCACTGAAAAAGTTAAATACCTTGCCGACAGCATTACAGGATCAGAAGAGAAACCGTTTGAAATTGTAAGAAAGATTTATACCTGGTTCACCAAGAACATTCCATGGGCAGGTGCCCTGGAATATTCAATTATACCGGATATTCCTGAATATGTTTTAAAGAACAGGAGAGGAGACTGCGGGATGCAGACATTCCTTTTCATGTCGATGCTCCGCTACAAAGGAATCCCTGTACGATGGCAAAGCGGCTGGAAGGTGCCCCCTGATGCAAAAAATCTTCACGACTGGTGCGAGGTTTATTTTGAAAGTACAGGATGGGTACCGGCTGACATATCATACGGGCTCCAATATTCAGATCATCAGAAAACCAGGGAGTTCTTTATTTCAGGAATTGATTCATACAGGCTGATAGTAAATGAAGGAATTGCTGGCAGGCTTTTTCCTGAAAAGAAATTCCTGAGAAGTGAACCCTTCGATTTTCAGAGAGGTGAAGTCGAATGGAGCGGAGGAAATCTTTATTTTGACAAATGGAATTATGACATGGAAATAATTTACAATAAATGAAACTGTTTAAAGGGAATATTGGTTTAAAAATACTCTCAGTTGCGGTAATAGCTTTAATAATTGCAGCAGGATGTAAGCAGAAAACAACTAAGAATACAAATAATTTCAAGAGCGAAATTGATTCGATAGGGATCGTCTGGGTGCCCGACCTGCGTGAAGGCATATTCGAAGCTGAACTCCATCAGGATGGCACTGATTTGATACTCAAGGGAGAGACCAGTGTCCCGGAGGCTAAAGATGCAATTACCGGTTTACTGAGACAAAAAAGGATCAGTTTTATTGACAGCCTTAAAGTGCTTCCTGATGTTTCTGAAATAAGCGAACCCTGGGGACTTGTAAATGTAAGTGTCTGTAATATAAGGCTTTTCTCAACACATGATGCAGAGATGGTTTCCCAGGCGCTTATGGGAACACCTGTAAAAATTCTCAAAAAAGATAAAGGGTGGTTCCTGATCCAGACGCCCGACTTATATCTTGGATGGGTGGATAGCGATGCCATAGAAACCAAAGGTGTCAGTGAGTATGATAAATGGAAAGCTTCACTGAGGTTGTTTTATACGGCGAAAACAGGGAACATCTATACTGGTACCTCTGAGGAGAAAGTAATTTCCGATATTGTTGCCGGTTGTATTGTTGAAATAACCGGAAATCAAAAGGAGGGGTATAGAGTGAATTTGCCTGACGGCAGGGAAGGATTTATCCCTTTGGATAAAGCAATACTTCTTGACAAACTGACTGTTGAGGCTTTTCTTAACCCCCAAAACCTGATTTCAACTGCAGAATCGTTCATGGGCATCCCATACATGTGGGGCGGCACTTCAGCAAAAGGATTTGACTGCAGCGGATTCATCAAAACAGTCTATTATCTCAATGGGGTGATTCTTTCAAGGGATGCATCCCAGCAGTTCCAACACGGTATCAGACCCAAGATCAGAAGAGAATCATTTCCTGATTCACTTAAAAAAGGCGATCTGTTGTTCTTTGGTTCATCCAGGCACGGAAGGCCGAGAGCTACACATGTAGGGATGTACATCGGCGACACTGAATTCATACATTGTTCAGGGATGGTCAGGATCAACAGCCTGGATTCAACAAGGACAAATTTCAGCCGGTCGCGGAGGGATTCATTTATAGGTGTCAGAAGAGTTGCAGGAGCTCAATCCGGACCTGGAATGCAGCCGATTTCGGAACATAATTGGTATAAGTAAAAATCTGGCATGAATAAAAGAGAATTTATTAAATACAGCAGTTATCTTATCGGAAGTACTTTTCTGAGCGGGCAGGTCACTGTAGCAGCTCCATTTTTAACAGAAAAGAAAGGGAAAAGAAAGACTAAAAGCGGTCTGATCCTCAGATTTGCCCCTTATACACTTCAGCTAAAACATGCATTCACACTTTCAACAAGTTCCAGAACAACTACCCCTGTCATGCTTACTGAAATTGAATATGATGGCATTACAGGATACGGGGAAGCCTCTATGCCTCCTTATCTCGGCGAAAGTCATGAATCCGTTTCTAAATTTCTTTCATTGTTAAATCTTTCACAGTTCAATGATCCTTTTCTCCTCGTTGATATACTTGATTATGTCGACAACGTGATGCCCGGCAACTATGCCGCAAAAGCGTCAGTTGATATCGCCCTGCATGATCTTACCGGCAAGCTGGTGGGTGAGCCTTTTTACAGGTTATTCGGTCTGAATCCGTTCAAAGCACCGCTTACAAGTTTTACAATCGGTCTGGATACGCCAGAAATAATAAAACAAAAAGTCGCTGAGGCCGAACCTTATAAAGTGCTGAAAGTAAAACTCGGGAGGGATAATGACAGGGAAATGGTAGAAGTAATAAGGTCGCTGACAGATAAACCTTTATGTGTGGATGTGAATCAGGGATGGAAAGACCGTTCTTACGCGCTTGAAATGGCTGAATGGTTAAAGGAAAAAGGGGTGATATTCCTTGAGCAGCCTATGCCGAAAGAAATGAAGGATGATATAGCCTGGCTGACTGAAAAGAGTCCATTGCCTGTAGTTGGAGATGAGGCCATTCAGAATATCAGCGATCTGTTAAACAACAAAGATGTCTATTCAGCCATCAATATAAAATTGATGAAATGCGGCGGATTGAATACCGCCATGAAGATGATAAATGTAGCCAGGGCTTTTGGCATGAAAGTGATGATAGGATGCATGACTGAGACTTCGTGTGCGGTATCGGCTGCAGCCCAGCTTTCTCCTCTTGCTGACTGGTGCGATCTCGACGGGAACCTTCTCATAAGCAATGATCCTTTTGACGGTATAAGGATTGTTGACGGGAAAGTGACTCTTCCTGAAATGGCAGGAATAGGTGTGACAAAAAAATCCTTAATGAAAACCTCTGATATATGAAACATTACCTTTTATCTCTGTTGTTAACTGCATGTTTTGCGGTTTCATCTGCAGCCCAGGTTGTCTATGCCGAAAAGCTTGACACAATATTGCCAATTCGTGGTTTTTGTATCGCAGCACCGCAGCCTGCCGGGCTTGATGAGTTTATAAAATTTGTTAAGGAAGAACTCTCGCCACGGAAAGTCAATACCCTGATCCTCAGGGTAGATTATAACTATCAGTATGAAAGCCACCCGGAGCTAAGGGATTCAATTGCCCTTTCGAAACAGGATGTAAAAAAGCTGGTGGCAGTATGCCGTAAGAACAATATACGTATAATTCCCCAGGTCAACCTTCTGGGTCATCAGTCATGGGCAGGTAGTATCGGGAACCTGCTGGAAGTTTACCCTGAATTTGATGAAACTCCGCTTGTTAAAATGCCTGAAAAATATGTATGGCCAAATGCTGACGGATTATATTGCAAAAGCTATTGTCCTCTTCATCCCGAAGTGCATGATGTTGTGTTTGGCATTGTTGATGAGATATGTGATGTCTTTGAAACAGATGCATTTCATGCAGGAATGGATGAGGTATTTTATATTGGAGAAAAGCAATGTCCAAGATGCTCGGGGAGGGATCCCGCTGAACTTTTTGCCGGCGAAGTCAGAACAATCCGTGACCATCTTGCTGTTAAAGGCCGCAAATTATGGATATGGGGCGACCGACTCATTGATGGCAAGACGACAGGACTCGGTGAATGGGAAGCAAGCTATAACAATACACACAGGGCAGTGGATATGATCCCCAGGGATGTAATTATTTGCGACTGGCATTATGAGCGCCCTGATCAAACCCCGGTTTACTTTGCAATGAAGGGCCTCAGCGTAGTTACATGTCCCTGGCGGATGTCAGGAAATGCTGTTCTGCAGGTACAGGATATGGTTAAATTCAGGGAACATTCAACTCCGGTAATGAAAGATAGATTTTTAGGTATGGTACAGACTGTCTGGTCAGGGGCGGGACAGTTTCTCGACAGTTATTACGGAAGAGGAAAGGAAGAAGGAACAGATACCCCGGTGAACTGCTTCAAAGTTCTTTACAGCGAAATTGAGAGACTTTCTGAACCTGAATAAGGCTTAATTTAACACTATCTGAAAAGAGACAGGTACAGTAAACCATACAGGCACAGCTTTGCCATTCTGCCTACCCGGTTCCCACGTATTTTTCATTCCTGACACATCGCCTATAATACATCATAAATAATACATTTCACCCCATTACGCCTTGAGTCGTGAGTCATGCGCCTTGCGTCCTTATAAAAACCTGCCCAAGGTAATCCCGGAGAAGGGATCTTTA
>JBGPAF010000006.1:0-12760 GCA_041480535.1 Bacteroidia bacterium | reverse complement strand
TATTTTCTTTCCTGTAACATATTCAAAGGCTGCAACAACGGCTTTGTTATTTGTGACACCGCCCTGGAAGAAGATTTTGTTTCCAACCTTGCGGTCAGCCACAACCTTCTGGAGGTAGTTATAAACAATTGAATAAGCCAGTCCACCGACAAGGTTTTCATTACGGGCGCCTTTCTGCATGTAGGAATTAAGGTCGGATTCCATAAAAACAGTACACCTGTCACCCAGTTTGACCGGACATTCAGAACTTAAGGCCATGCATCCAAACTCTTCAACAATATTGATATTCAGCTTTTCGGCCTGCTCTTCAAGAAATGAGCCGGTTCCGGCAGCGCACACTTTGTTCATTTCAAAGTCGACCACAACACCATTTTCAATACTGATATACTTTGAATCCTGACCTCCGATCTCAAAAATTGTATCAACGGTGGGATCGTAATCTATTGCAGCTGTGGCCTGAGCTGTTATTTCATTCTGTATAGTATCGGCACCGATAAAATCGCCGGTCAGATAACGCCCTGATCCGGTTGTACCTGCACCAATGACTTCGACAGACTCGCCTACCTCATCATAGATCTCGGTCATACCTTTCTGGATTGCCTCCAGGGGCTTCCCTGCGGTTGGTAAATAGCGTCGTGCAATCACATTATGATCAGGATCGATAAGGACCACATTAGTGCTCAACGATCCTACGTCTATACCCAGATAAGCCGGGACCTTTTCATTTCCGTTCTTTTTAAAATGAACTACTTTGTCGTAGACGGCCTCAGATTCCTTTAACGGAGGAAGACTATTGAAAAGAGTTGAGTCTTCTGAAAGATATTCTTCAAGTTTCAGCATTCCTTTAAAGTGGTTCATTTCCAGCTTATTGGAATGGGCATACATAACGGCGCCGATGGCACCCATCGAAGCATGATGTTCAGGGATAATAAGTTCGTTTTCATTCAGGGAAAGAACTTCCCTGAATGCTCTTATCATTCCTGTATTTGCGGCAACGCCTCCCGAGAAGATTACAGGTTTCCTGATCTCCTTGCTTCTTGCAACATTACTTCGGAAGTTGCGGGCAAGTGCGAAACATAACCCTGCAACAATGTCATGCAAAGGAGTTGCTAACTGCTGGTGGTGGATCATGTCGCTCTTTGCAAAAACACTGCACCTTCCTGCAATTCTGGGAGGATCAACAGATTTCAGTGCCATTTCACCGAACTCTTTCTCAATGGGAACACCTATTCTGCGGGCCTGCTGGTCAAGAAATGATCCCGTACCTGCTGCACAGATACTGTTCATCTCAAAATCCACCAGCCGTGAATGTCCGTTTGAGGGGTCTTTTTCAAGCAGAATAAGCTTTGAGTCTTCGCCTCCTATCTCAATAACTGTCTGTGCATCAGGAAACAATCTTCCGGATGAAGTAGCCTGCGCAATAATTTCATTTACAAATATACCGCCAATGAGTTCTGTGGCAAGTTTGCCGCCTGTACCTGTGACGGCTATTCCAGCAATATTTTCTGACGAATGATTTTCTAGAATGGATGTCAGCCTGTCTTTAAGGACATTAAAGGGTTTCCCGTGAACATAATCGTAATAATCCTCCATGACATTGTAATTCTCATCCAGGAGGACCGTATTAAGGGAAACCGATCCAATATCCAGCCCCAGGTAAAATCTCTTGTCATCTGAATTTACCTGTTTATTGCCGTTCACCATGCTTTGAGTGTTTAGTTAAACCTATTGCATTTCTACCATCGGGCGGCTAAAGTATAGAATTTTTTTTTCAGAACCAATTATTGAAATCGTAATATGATATTTATCACTTCATACCCGTTCCTCATTCAGTACTTCCCCTGAAAGGCTAATAATCATCTCTTTTACCGGCACTTTCCTGGATGCTTTTGATAATGCGTTCTTCACTATCTGAAGCAATCCGCCGCAACACGGCACTTCCATCATCATTACAATAATGGTATTGATTCCTGCAACGTCGATCATAGCTGTTAGCTTCTCGATATAGATATCTGTTCCTTGGTCAAGTTTCGGGCAGGCAATTGCGAGTGATTTGCCCTTAAGATATCTGCCGTGGAAATTACCCATTGAGAAAGCAACGCAATCTGCTGCAAGTAGCAGATCAGAACCGAGCAGGTAAGGAGCATTGGGATTCAGAAGATGCAACTGAACCGGCCATTGCCTCAGTTCCGACGGCTGGTCAGATGAAACAGTGCGGCTGTCATGCTGTGGCCTTTCTATAACGACCACACGTGATCCGGGACATCCACTATCTTTCATTTGTTCCATTACATTGGTTTCATTGTAAGGTTCTGCTTCCCTGGTTTCTATAGTGATTGCTCCCTCCGGACAATGTCCGATACATGCGCCAAGTCCATCGCACATAAGCTCACTTACAAGCCTTACCTTTCCGTCAATAACCTTCAAAGCTCCTTCATGACAGTTAGGAACGCATTGTCCGCAACCGGTGCATAAATCTTCATCTATCTTAAGAATATCCCTTTTCATTATTTAAATTATTTTCAGGAACAAAAATGCGAAAAGGGGGAACAATGATTTGTAACATTTGTTACAATTATTAATTTTATCAAAAAACAATGGACTATTCGGTTTTGATAAAATCGCCCCTTTTCAGAGGAATGATCCTGGAAGAAGCAGTGTCGGCGGTTTCATCCACCCCTTATCGCATCCGAAGGTTCAAAGCCGGTTCGCTGATCTCACAAAGTGGTGAGCCTGTAAATTCTTTCATGATGGTAATTGAAGGAGTTGTAAAGGGAGAAATGGTTGACTTTTCGGGACGTATAATTAAGATTGAAGATATTCCGGCTTCAGGAGCTCTTGCAGCAGCATTTATTTTCGGCAGCAGGAACAGGTTCCCTGTCAATGTGGTGGCAGTTTCAGATACACAACTGCTTGTAATTGAAAAGGCTGATTTCCTGAAGTTCCTAAAAAGCAATGATAAGATACTTGCAAATTTTCTTGACATAATATCAAACAGGTCCCAGTTCCTGTCTGAAAAAATCAAGTTCCTTAACTTTAAAACAATAAGGGGGAAACTGGCCCAGTATATCCTTCAGACTGCAGGACCGGATAAATCGGAGATAAGGCTTACAATGACGCAGAATGAACTGGCCGAGTACTTTGGAGTAGCACGTCCTTCGATTGCGAGGGTGATAAGTGAACTGGAAAAGGATGGAATAATCTGTACAAAAGGTAAATACCTTAGGATACTTGACATAAAAAAACTAGCCGAACTAACAAAGGAATAGCAGGTGTAAGGAGGTTCTTGGAAAGCCTGGTTATTTTTGTTCCGGTAATGTTATTGTGAAGCAAGTTCCCTCACCCTCCTTGCTGTCAACAGTAATAGTCCCGTTGTTGATTTTAACAAGTTCGTGACAGAGTTTAAGACCAAATCCTGTGCCTTTTTCATTCTCTGTGCCAGGTGTGCTTTCAATTTCGGTAGATGTAAAGATATATTTCTGCTTTGTCGTAGGAATTCCGATCCCGTTATCGCATATCTTCAGGATGATACCTTCTCCCGTAAGGCTTTTGTCTTTCAGCAGAATACTTATCCTTCCGCCTCTTTCGGTGTATTTCACGGCATTGGAAAGAAGGTTCCTGATGATTATATCCATAAGGTCCTTGTCAAAATATGCTTTTGAGTTCCCTATCTGGGTAAAATTCACTGAAATCTCTTTTTTGTCAGCTGTATCTTTAAAGATGCTCATGTTTGTAAGGATGATGTTGGCCAGATCGCGTCGTTCAGGCGAGAATTTGATCTTGTCTTCCTGACCTCTTCCCCATACCAGCATATTCTCGAGCAGGCTGATAACCTGTTGTGCATACTGGATGCTCGCATCGGCGAAGGAATCGTATTTTTCCTTGTACTCTTCTTCTTTCAGCAGGTTGAGCATATACAGGATATTTACCACGGGGCTTCTGAGGTCATGCGCGATAACAGAAAATATCTTGTTTTTGAGCTGAATGGTATCTGATAATTGCTTATTCTGAAAGGCTATCTTAATGTTTTGATTTTCAATTTCTTCTTTGCGTGCATTTATTTCCTGTGTCCTCTCTGATACCAGGATCCCCAGATTCCGGTTCAGAAATTCAAGTTCTTCGTGAAGTTTTTCCTTCTCCGAATAGGCTTTAACCCATTTATATAACAGGAGTACCGCCTGGATAAAAACAAAAAGAACCAGGATATATGTAAGTATATAGCTTGAAG
Organism: Bacteroidia bacterium; assembly: GCA_041480535.1. Lineage (GTDB taxonomy): Bacteria > Bacteroidota > Bacteroidia > Bacteroidales > VadinHA17 > LD21. Next base: position 8,532 of record JBGPAF010000006.1, on the reverse strand, counting down.
TGACGGCTGACTTGCCAAGTGAAATTTTTACATCGTGAATTGCAGCAAATGATAACAAAGCAAAGGCAAAGAAATAAATATAATCGATCCTGTTCTTCCTGAACATTCCCTTTATGCTTCGTGACATTGAATATCCTATAAGAAGGATCAGCAAAGGATAAATAATAAAGGTCATGTTACTGAAAATTCTTACCGGGAGGAATATTGTAATTATCGAAGCTACTGTGAACAAACCGGTTATTATCCAGGTTATTATTTTAAAGGGCTTTGACGGATAGAGGATAACGGCAAACCAGTACCATCCTGTCAGTATAAGGTAGAGGCCGAGGTACTCCCACCTCACTATCCATATCCAGCTTATATTCATGATATTATGTATCAGGAAATTAGATGTGAAGAGTGGTCTCAGGGCAAGTCCGGTTGTCGCAAGACTAAAGAATCCCATCAGGCTGTCTTTGGTGTAGATAATGAAAAAGAAAAAGAAAAGCAGGGAGAATCCCATCAGGAAGCTTATTGTCGCCCAATCTCTGGCCCAGGTTGAAGCACACCCTTTCTGAACTTCAGAAAATGTTCCGATCTTCATTAGAAGCCAGAATCCGCCCCGGCGATGATGAAAATTTGATACATTGATTATTATCTCGACAGAATCTGAAGCGGGATTAAATCTAAAGAAATTCCTTTCATACCATGGTTTGGTCTCTGCTTCTGTTTTGCCGGGTGTCCCGTTTCCTCCCATATATTTCCCGTTGACAAAAATATCATAAGAAGAATCGAACACGGGCATATCAAAGCCCAATGAATTCCGGTAACCGGCAGGTAATATCATTATTAACCTGTAGGTGGCAAATCCCATACCTGTTGTCTTTATCGAATCGGCCGGATAATCGGTCCAGTAGGAGGGAACCTGGCAGTAGAAATCAGGCTTAATACTGGTGTTGCCATTAAAATCCAGAGGGAGAAGCATCTTTCCCCAGTAAAATTCCCATTCCCCCTGAAGCTTGACGATGAATTTATTCCCGGCAGTTTCCCTGAGGTCAATCACACCTCTGACAGCAACAGGTTCCTTTATCGCAGCAAAGCTGTCGGATGCATATAGAAGAATAAAAAGAATGATTAATTTACTTAGTTTCACTTTTTTTCCCGACTTTCTTTTTCTTAAGTTCTTTTATTTTGAAGAGGACATCACCTTTATTGACATTGGCCCCCTGCGAAACAACTATTTCAGCCACTTCCCCTTCATACGAAGAGATTATTTCAGCGATATAGGAACTGGTCTGGATATAACAGATACGTTCCCCTGCATTGACCTGATCGCCAGGTTTTGATGGTTCGGTAAGTTCACCGAACAGGTTATAATAGATTTTGCCTTTTGAGGGTGCTGTTATCAGCTTCAGTGTCGGATCATTTCTTTTTTCCTGCACTGAAGCTTCAGCTTTTTTCGGTTTTGATTCAGCGATGGTGACTGAAGTACCGGTTTTAATCTGTTCTTTTGCCTTGGCTAATTCATTTTCAAAGCGTGTTTTAGCAGCGCCGCTTTTATAATCGCGATATTGCCTGTTGTGTATAGCAAGCTCAAACAGTTCTTCGTCATCCTTTCCGGTATCCCATCCGTTCTTTTTCATTTCCTCCCTGAATGAGGGAAGCTCATCGGGATACGCGTCCTGCGGATTCCCGGAATAAAATTCCTTTCCTAGCTTTTCAGCGAGATCCGTTATCTCCTTCCCCAGTTTTCCGGGAAGCCACCCGGCTTTGCCAAGGATCATATCCCATGTATTATTGTCAATCATCCCGTACCTCTCCTTGCCGCTTGTCATCTGAATAATATTCATCAGAGCCACATTTTTCACATACTGGCTGAAAGGGGTTACAAGAGGCGGATAACCAAGCACCGGCCAGATAGTCTCAACTTCATTGAATAATCTGACAATTAATTCATCTTCGGTAAGTTCAGGTTTGCCTTGCTTTTTGAGTGAAGTATTGATTCCCTGGTGGACTCCTTTAAGGTCAGCCATCATACTGCCCATCATTCCTCCTGGTAGTCCGCTGTTAATCAGAAGAGAAGAAACCTGCTTGTTCCTGGGATCTATAAAATAGCCGAGAAAATCATCAATGAACGACTGGGTAAGCGCCCTTACTTTCATGTATGCGTCCATGTTTATTTCCGGGACATCGAAACCTGCATCATCCATTATAGCTCTTATGGCAATTACGTCAGGATGTATCATTCCCCAGCTGAGAGGTTCCATGGCAACATCAAGGTAATCTGCACCAGCCCTGGCAACTTCGATCATTGAAGCCACCGACATTCCGGGCCCTGAATGGCCATGATACTGGACTTTTATATCCGGGTATTTCTTCTTTATCTGCCTGACAAGTTCACCAAGTGTTGCAGGCCGGCCGACACCTGCCATGTCTTTCAGGCATATTTCGTCAGCGCCGTACCGGATAATATGATCGACCACTCCCATATAATAAGCGATTGTATGAACAGGGGAGTGGGTGATTGAGAGGGCAGCCTGGGAAATCATACCTGCCTCTTTTGCATATTTTATTGAAAGTTCAAGATTACGGTGATCGTTCAATCCGCAGAAAGAACGGGATATGTTTACACCCTGTGCCTTCTTTACTTTAAACATAAGTCTCCGGATATCGGCTGGAACGGGATACATTCTTATTCCGTTAAGAGCACGTTCAAGCATATGTGTTTCTATCCCGGCTTCATTAAAAGGCCTGGTCCACTCCCTGACAGTCGTATTGGGATTTTCGCCATACAAGAGCTGAACCTGCTCAAATGCACCGCCGTTGGTTTCGATCCGGTCAAAACATCCCATCTCAATAATATGCGGCGCCACTTCCTTCAACTGATCCATCCTTGGCTGATATTTGCCGGATGATTGCCACATGTCGCGATAAACCAGACTGAACCGGATCTTTCTCTTCATATGTTTTTATGGTATTAACCTAAGAGGTACATTATAAACCTGGACACCATAATCAGTGACCAAGTTATTCATAATTCAAAGAAAATATATTTATTTTCAATCCTTAATGATTATTATCAGATATAAAAAAGAAAAGGAAAGATAGTTGGGAGTTATCTTTCCTTCATTAACCTAAACCTGATCGTAGAATTTGGCCGGACGGCCTAAGAACGTTTTTCAGTATATAGACGCCTGGAAAATAATTTTGTTGCAAAGATTAATGTTAATGTTATGTTAATCATTTGTTAAGATAACCTATGTGTCAGAATATCAGATCATTCATTTCAGTCTGATAACAAGTGAGTCCACAACATAAGATGCAAATATTCCCAATCCTCCTTCAATATTTGAATAGGCAGGATAAATTTCTTTAAAAGGTTCTTCCCCTCCTGAATAGTTCTCCAGTGAATAGTGATAAGTGAAATAAGCCTTATCCGTCTGGAGTATATAAGAAATCATAAATGCAGAATCGCATTCAGCAGAAGGTTCAGTAACAGATCCTGCATAGGCTAAGATTCTTTCACCGTCTTTCCCAATGTCATTAATGATTTCCTGTTTCTCTGATCCGACCTGGGAGGTATAAAAGTTCCCAGGATAGTATTCAAGCTCTTTAAGATAAAAACTGTAAAAATTGGCCTCCCCGGCCGGGTCAGTAATATAGATATTGGTGTTTATAAAGTACACATCGGGCATCCATTCATATTTGGACAATTCCCTGACAGTATCTGCTTCAGGATAAAGTTCTCTCTTTACCGGAACGGTGCAGGTAGCTTCTGCGGATAGTCCTTTATCACTTGTGACTTTCAGTTGGTAGGTACTACCTTCTTCCACAGTCATATCTTCACGTCTGAAAATGAATCTTCCATCAATATCTTTCAGGCTGATCTCTTTCTGCCCGTTTGAGATAGTTACTGAAAGATTCCCGAGTGATTCAGAGTCGTTCAGTTCGCCAAATACTCTTTCGTTTGAATAGATACTTACAAATGAGATAGTATCATAAGGCGAAATAAATGAATTAATAACGAGCTTCTGCTGAAAATCAGGCAATTTTATATTCTTAACTTCCAGTTCACAACCTGTAACAGTTATAAAAATCAGAAAAAATATCAGGATTATTCTGGACTTCATCTGGCGGGGATTAAAATTTAAAGGAATATGTGAATGAAGGAATTATAGGGAACAGACTTACCTGTTTAAGTACTCCGTATGCCTTGTTATTTTTATAAACACGGTCGGGATAGTAAAAGAACGGATTCAGCCTGCAATAAGCATTATATAATGAAATTTCCCAGACCCGTTCTCCCCATCTCTTTTCTTTCCTGAACTGTATACCAAGATCGAGCCGGTGGTATGACCGCATCCGGAAATTGTTTTTATCACCGTATTCTTCTGCCTTAAGTGAATATAAAATCCCTGCATATTTGTAATCAAAATATTCACTACTTCCTGTTTTCCCCGTAAAATCATGATAATCTGTCCAATAGCTCGATAAAGGAAGAGTCACTGCATTCCCTGTTCCATAAACCCAACTGCCTGAAAGAGTGATATGATCATTGAGTTTATAGATTGCCACAACAGAAATATCATGGCGCCTGTCGTACCGGGCATAAAACTTCCGGCCAAAGTTAAGCGAATCGAATTGCATCTGTGTCCATGAAAGAGTATAACCAATCCATCCACTCAGCCTGCCTTCTTTTTTTTGCAGTAACAATTCCATTCCGTACGACCAGGCGCGGCCGGCAGTAATATTGTCTTCCCATGCAGGCGCAGGCGCGTCTGATGGTTCTCCGATATCCAGAAAAGAGGCTCCCTCCTTATACCCGATTATATTTTTCATTTTTTTATAATATCCTTCAAGTGACAGGGAGAGGTTTTGTTTTTCAAAATCCTTTGCAAGCCCCAGGGCAACCTGTGAAGATTGCTGAGGTCTGACTCTGTCAGTGGCAGGAACCCAAAGATCAGTAGGCAGACTCATCCCTGTGTTTGAAAGCATATGAATATACTGATTCATAGAGGCATAAGATCCTTTTATCGCCAGGTCCGGTCTTATCTTCCACGCAACTGATAATCTGGGTTCAGGATAGGAGTAGTGTTTTTTCTCAGCCAGAAAATAGCTGTAACGTAATCCTGCATTTACCTTAAAAACCGGAGCCGGCTGCCAGGTGTCTTCTGCGTAGATTCCTGTTTCAATGCCATTGATGTATGACTCATTTCTTATATGAACCTGGTTTGGAATATCTACTTCGATATAAGCATGAGGATTGAACCTGTGGAAAATGCCAACTATGCCGGTCTTTATCAGGTGGTTTGGATTTGGTATAAAATCAAAATCAGACTTTAATGTAAAATCTTTGATACCTGAATAATACTCCGCATAGTAATCCTTGTTTTCATCGGCATAGGTCACTTTATATTTATCATAAATTCCGAAAGAATAATTACTGTAAACCAGTGATGTATTGGCAAACAACCTGTTGCCGAAGAGATGGTTCCATCTTAGTGTGGCTGTTGCATTGCCCCAAAGGAATCCGACATTTTCTTTAAGCCCATCCCGGGAATTGTACTTTATGTAAAATTTATCCTTTCCGAAATATCCACTGAGATAAAGCTTGTTTTTTCGTCCGAAATCATAATTGATCTTGGCATTGAAATCATAGAAATAGTACCCTGTAATTTCTTCGTCCGATAACTTGAGAATAGGATAGATTATCAGGTCAGCATAAGTTCTCCGACCCGACAGTAACAATGAAGATTTGTTCTTTTTCAGGGGGCCTTCAACAGTGAGGTTAGATGAGATCAACCCTATTCCGCCTTCTCCGTGCCATTTTTCTTTGTTTCCCTCTTTCATATTCATTTCAAGAACTGAGGAAAGACGGCCGCCATACCTTGCAGGGAATCCGCCCTTGATCAGTTCGACGCTTTTAATTGCATTTCCGTTAAAAAGAGAAAAGAAACCAAAAATATGGCTTGCATTATAAACGATGGCATCATCCAGTATAATCAGATTCTGGTCGGGACCACCGCCACGAACATATAGTCCGCTGTATCCTTCAGATCCTTTCTGGACGCCGGGCATCAGCTGCAGGACTTTCAGGACATCCTTTTCTCCTAAAAGAGCAGGTATATTTTTGATCTGAGCAACCTGGAGCTTTACAGTACTCATTCTTACTGATTCACTTATCATTTCTTTCCTGTCAGCAGTTATTGTGACTTCATCCAGCAACATATCCGGAGAAAGGGAAATATTCAGCTCAATATCTTTATTAAGTGCGATTTTTTGTTTTTCAACAGTATATCCCACGTAGGAAAAAACAAGTGAGACCGTGTCTGCCGCCGGAATGGTGAGTGAATAGAAACCATAATTGTTGGTAACAGTGCCTGATTTATGGTCAGGTAAATATACATTTACCCCGATAAGCGATTCGCCTGTACCAGCCTCTTTAACAAAACCGCTGACAGTGTATCTTACAGATTGTTGTCCGTATGACGGTATGACAGCAATTGAAAGTATTGCCGAAATAAATAATGATATTATAATATCATTTCTTGTCGATCCCTGAGTTATCATAACAAGAAAGTTAGTTAATAGTATCACAGACTTTTTAAATTTAGGAATTAATTCTTAAATTGCACCTGAATTTTTAACAAATGATTTCAAATCTTAAACATCGTTTCATGATGCAGCGTCTCGGACGGAGACTCTATCACTGCCTGATGTTCTACAGCATTTAATTCTCCGGCCATTTCTGCACTAACTTGCAGAATGGCATCTCGATTACCTTTTATTATTCCAGGTCTTATTTCAGTTTTTTTTCAATGCAAGGATTAATTTTCAGCGTAAAACGATATTCAATACACGATGGTCCGGGGATCAGGGTTACATTCTTTATGAAGGGATGTCCTCTGTCGTGCTGGTGGTGCCATAACCCGGAGGGAATATCACCTGAAAGGGAGGAGGTTATGCAGACCAGGAGAGTGGGCGAGAAGGAGTTTTCAGAAAAAGAGGAAGCTGGCAAATATTATTCCGTCAGTAATGTTCTTGAGATACTTGAAAAAGACAGGATATTTTTTCAGCAGTCACATGGCGGTGTAACTTTTTCAGGAGGAGAACCGATGATGCAGTTTGATTTTCTGCTTGAAGCTTTAAAGGCTTGTAAAGCAAATGGATATAATACAGCCCTCGATACTTCGGGTTATTCATCCCCGGAAAATTATGAAGCAGTTATACCTTTTACCGATATCTTTCTTTTCGACATAAAACATTCTGATGATTCAAAACATATTGAATATACAGGCGTTTCCAACATCGGAATACTCGATAACCTGAGGTTGATCCTTAAAAACGGAAAGGATGTAATGGTCAGGATACCTGTAATCCCGGGTAAAAACGATGATACAGTAAATCTGACAGCCATAAGGGAATTACTTGCCGGCCTGAAATGTGAAAACCTTAAAAAGATTAATCTGCTTCCTTTCCACAGGATAGGAGCATCGAAATACAAAAGATTCAATATTCCTTACCGGATGAATGATACGGAACAGCCTTCACCGGAAAGGATGAGGGAATTGAAGGAGTACTTTTCTGAGATTGGCATGAAAGTCAAGATTGGCGGATGAATAAATAAAACTTAATATGATACTATCTGAAAGAGTTAAAAAGCTACGGGAACAAAGTCTGAATGCTGTTGAAAAAATCACAGCCGAGCGTGCTGTATTGATTACCCGTTTTTATAAAAGTGACGAAGCGCGTGAGATCTCAGCTCCCGTCCGGAGGGCTAAGGCATTCGAATATCTTCTGAAGAATAAAAAGATATGCATTAATGAAGGAGAGCTGATAGTCGGCGAACGGGGACCGGCTCCAAAAGAGACACCAACCTGTCCTGAAATAAGCCTTCATTCTTTACAGGACCTTGATATCCTTGATTCCAGGGAAAAGGTGTCATTCAAAGTTGATGATGAGGTCAGGAAGATTTATAAAGAAGAGATCATCCCTTACTGGAAAGGAAAAAGCAACCGCGACAGGATAATGAGCCTTATGACACCTGAGTGGCTGAACGCATACAAGGCTGGTATATTCACCGAGTTCCAGGAACAACGTGCTCCCGGACATACTGTCCTTGGTTACAAAATGTTTAAGACAGGATTCCTTCAGTTAAAGGAGGAAATCAGTGAAAGCATCTTAAAGCTTGATTATTACAATGATGTTGAGGCATTTGACAAGGATGAGGAGCTGAAAGCCATGGATATTGCCTGTGATGCAATAATCATGTATGCTGAAAGGCATTCAGCTGAGCTTGAGAATCTGGCTGCAGTTGAAAAAGATGTTAAAAGGAAGGCCGAACTTCTTAAAATGGCTGCAGTCTGCCGTAAAGTGCCGGCCAATCCGCCTGAAACAGTTCATGAGATGCTTCAGCATTACTGGTTTATCCACCTTGGAGTCATAACAGAACTCAATCCATGGGATTCGTTCAACCCGGGAAGACTCGATCAGCATCTTTATCCTGTTTATAAGAAGGAGATGGAGGAGGGAACACTTACAACTGATGAGCTG
>JBGPAF010000005.1:0-13069 GCA_041480535.1 Bacteroidia bacterium | reverse complement strand
GTTTATTGTCAGGACCACTCATTGATCCAAAGATACAGAATATTTATTTTCAATATATTGCTGAAGGTAAAGGCCGCAGAGTGCCGGAGCAAACTTGTCCTTCACAACAAAATAATCAAAAGGGATCAAATCACTTTTTTCTTTGATAGTTTTCTCATGTGAGAGCAGAACCACCATTGCATCGGAGGATTGTTCCTTTAGGAGATTGATTACATGACCTGCGTTAATGCCATCACCAAGGTAATAATCTATAAATACGGCAGTATGATCACATTCAAGTTCACCTGATTTGATTTTCCTCATATACTCGGCGGCATCTGTAAATGAACGTAAGACAAGCTGATAATTTCCTTTAATCAGAATTGGGTTCAGACTTTGTTGTATGGCATTTGACAGGAGATTGCTGTAGTATTCGTTATCCTCGATCACCAGGACATTTATTGTTTTCTTCATGATAATGTTTTTTTTGCTTTCCACTGAAGCCAATCCAATAATGTGCCAGGTTTGGTAATTTCTCCTGCCTGATTTACATCTTATTCATTGTTAAACAATTAAGCAGACTAAATTGTTTTTCTAAATATTTCTCAGATAACATATTTTTCTCAAAATGAGAATCAGATTCAACCTGATGCTAATACCTTTATACCGTCATACCTTCATGCCGCCGTACCTTCATATTCCAACATATTTATTAAATTAGCATTCAAAATCAGGCATCATGAACAATTCACCAATCACCATTCACTAATCACAATATTTCTTCATAATGTTTATCGATTATTATAAAATCCTGGGTGTAGATAAAAATGCAACGCCGAAGGAGATTAAAAGCGCCTACCGGAAACTGGCACGGAAATTACATCCCGATTTGAATCCGAATGATAAGGATGCCAAAAGGAAATTCCAGGAGATAAATGAAGCCAACGAGGTACTGAGCGATCCTGAAAGAAGAAAAAAATATGACCAGTATGGTGAGAACTGGAAACATGCTGAAGAATTTAAAGACGCGGGTCAATACCGGGAGCAGCCGTCAGATGCCGGCAGACAGGAATATAGGCAGACTTTTGATGAAGGTCAGTTCTCTGATTTCTTTGAATCATTGTTCGGCGGTCTGGGAGGTCCAGGCAAAACCAGGCAGGTAAAATTCAGAGGGGAAGATTACAACGCTGAACTGCATCTCGATCTCATCGATGCCTGTGAGACTCATCAGCAGACTCTGACTGTAAACAATAAAAAAATAAGGATTACAATCCCTGCCGGAATTGAAAACGGACAGACAATTAAAATAGCGGGACATGGTGGCCAGGGACTAAATGGCGGACCAAACGGTGACCTGTATATAACATTTATGATTGCCAATCACTCTAAATTCAAACGTCTGGGAAATAACCTTTACACCACTGTCGATCTTGACCTGTACACAGCAGTACTGGGAGGGGAGATCACAATAGATACTCTGAATGGTAAAGTAAAACTTAAGGTAAACCCTGAGACTCAGAATGGAAGTAAGATAAAACTGAAAGGGAAAGGATTTCCTGTCTATAAAAGCAAAGGCCAGTACGGGGATCTTTACATAACATACATGATTAAAATCCCGACGGACCTGACTGAAAAGCAAAAGGAGCTTTTTTATGAATTATCAAAATCCAAATCTAAATAACAGGAGCGATGAATAAAGGAAATATGATACCTGCGAACGAGTTCTGTACCTGTCACAGTATTGAGATCTCCTTTCTCAATTCCCTGCAGAAAGCAGGAATGCTGGAGATTACAACAATTAAAGAAACAGATTATATTCAGGAAAGCCAGCTCAATGAACTTGAAAAAATAATACGGTTATACTATGATCTTGATATTAACCTCGAGGGCATTGAGACTATAAACCACTTATTACAACGGATAAGCGATATGCAGGATGAGATCACTCTTCTGCAGAACAAGCTTCGTTTTTATGAAGGATTTGAAATGTGACAGCCATAGCTTTTCGATCTCGGCCATAGCTTTATTGAACTCCTTAAGCTTTTCCGATTTCTCTCCAAGCTCCTTCTGCAGTAACTCATATTTCCCTGATTCCTCCTCATTTATCTTTTTTCTGAGACCTGTTTCGAGAAGCTCTTTTTCCAGTTTCAACCTTTGTGCAACAGTCTCCCTGACATGCTCATTGAGAGTTTTCTTTTCTTCATCCAGCTTCTCCTTCTCTTTATCAAGAGCTTCTGAACGGCTCTCAAACTTCTTTCTCTCTTCATTTAGCTGATTCTGGAATTTCTTCTTCAGGTCCTATTCAAGCTGGTGGTAAAGGATTGTATTTACATCAAGTTCAGCACCGCAGTTCGGACATGTTATCTTTGTTTCCTTTTCCATATAGCTTTAAAACTCGATGATCTCCTTAGGCTTCATATTGTTCTTCAAAGTCCGGAAATTTGCCTGGCCATAGGGAATCCTGAGTATTCATATAAATACTGTTTTTATTAATCATTTAACTAATGAGTAAAGTTAATAAAAACAATCATACAGAAATGCAAGTCTTGCAGTCTAGCGGTCTTGCAGTCCTTTAAGTGATAAGACCTGCATAATTTTGCCTGACTGCCAACTATAATGCTATTTGTTTTTTTTATAACTTGCATCGAAAGAACTGAATCCTTTAATTCAAACCAGAGCTATGAACAATCAGGACAAAACAGAAAGATTAAAATCATCAGCCTTCACAAGGCGGAGTTTCATACATTCATGTACTGCATGTGCGGCCTGCATGGCCATAGCACCAATGGCACTTGTCAATGACTCGTGCTCATCAACGGCCGCCAAGAAGAAGTTGAAAATAAGGGTCCTCTATTCGCTTCACGCAGTTGTCCAGCCCGGACCCGACTGGCCTAATGTTGGTTTCGACTTCGGACCTCACATGGAGAAAATTAACAGCGCACTGACCTCTAATTTCAGGGATATGGAATTCATGCCGGCTTTAGCCACTGGACCTGAGGATGCTGTGAAGATTGTTGATGAGGATAAAAATAATCCGATCGACGGATACATTGTTTATCAGATGAATTGCTGGAACCGTGTGGTACAAGCTATTGCTGAGACGGGGAAACCTGTTCTTTATGCTGACTTCCAGTACGGCGGGAGCGGAGGATTCCTTGTTTATAATTCATCTTTCCTTCGCCAGGCCAGCCGTAACACAGGTTTTGTTGCCTCCTCAGATATTAAGGACCTGATATCAGCTGTAAGTTGTTTCAGGATAATTAGCAGGGGAGGCTCAGTATCTGAATTTGTAGCGGCAACTGACAGGGTAAGGTTAAAATCAACCCCGGGAATTAAACTCTATAAGCCTGATTTAAATGAGATTAACACATTATCACCTGATGAGTGTGTAAAGCGTCTAGGCGAATCAAAGATACTTGCAGTTAATGATCAGGAGTCAAAAATAGCAGAACCGCTTATGGGCATTCCGGTCGAATACATTCCATTTTCGGAGGTAAATGAGGCATGGAGTTCCGCTGACCGCGGTGAGTCGGTCAGTATTGCAGAAAAATGGCAGAAAAACGCGCTTGAAGTTACCGGTGTGCCGTTTGAAACGCTTGTGACCTCTGCGGCCATGTACATAGGGATGAAATCAATACTTCAAAATCATGAGGCCAATGCTATTACAGTGAACTGCCTGGGCGGTTTTTACGGGGGACATATTCATGCTTATCCATGCCTCGGGTTCCATGAGCTTTGCAATGAAGGGCTGGTGGGAGGCTGTGAATGTGATGTCAGGTCAGCAGCAACAATGCTTGCCTTTTCAACTTTGTCAGGCGGAAGGCCGGGATTTATTTCCGACCCGGTGATTGACACCTCAAAACGCCAGATCATATATGCCCATTGTGTGGCTCCAAACAGGGTGTTTGGTCCAACGGGCGATACAAATCCATACAGGATCATGACCCATTCAGAGGACAGGAACGGAGCCTCGGTGCAGTCAATATTGCCTGTCAATTACCTGACTACAACCCTTGAGATTGATGGTTCGAAAAAGGAGATTCTTTTCCATCAGGCTGTATCAGTCGATAATGATCCGGACGACAGGGCATGCAGGACAAAGTTGTGCGCCGAACCGCTGGGTGATCTTGAAAAGCTTTTCACTATGTGGGACACCTGGAGCTGGCACAGGGTTACATTCTATGGTGACCTTAAGGAACCGGTTTATGCTCTTGCAGACAGGATCGGATGGCATGTCACAGAAGAAGCTTAAAGGATCTTATCAGAGATTTTTCTGTCACTACAATCATTACATTTGCATATCCATTAATTGGATACTGACTTAATTTCTAAAAACTAAATGGATAAAAAAAATATTGTTATCAAGATTCTGAGCCGGATAAGCTTGATCAAGAGGTCAACTTTGGTGAAGATTACATTTATCCTTACCGGAATTGCTTCAACGATCTGGTTCCTTGTAAGAGTCATCCCGAAACCTTCGAGAGCGACATATCCCTGTATGAGGGCGGCGGCACCGATAATGTCCGGGTTTATAATTTATCTGATATCACTTACCGGATCGGTAGCTGCTTTCAGAAAGGCCAAACTCAGCTTCTACAGGTCAAATTATCTGACAGGCATTTTTTTCATCCTGATCGCTCTTACTGGATCACTGTTTGTTTTAGGAAGAGGGACGGGGCAGGCCTCTACAAAAACTGATGCAGAATGGATTGTTTTGCCAAATCAACCGGCTGGAATAGCAAAAGGGATCTTTCCCGGCAGGGTGGTATGGGTACACGATCCGGCAGTTGCCAGCTGGGATGGAACGACAGGAAACTGGTGGGATGAAAATGTCCTCTCACAGGCTGAAACCGATAAAATGTTAAGCGAATCACTGACAACACTTACAACCGAAAAGACGGAAAAGAAAGCATGGAAAGCTCTTTTCAGAGATTTTAATTCGAAACATGACAGAACCAATCAGTCTTACCAGACCGGGCAGAAAATAGCTATTAAAATAAATTCAAACAATACTTACGGCCACAAGGATTCACCTGAGCTCAATGCATCTCCGCAGCTTGTGCTCGCAACACTGAAGAGCCTGATAAATGAAGCCGGGATTCCACAAAAAAGCATTACAGTTTTTGATGCCAGCCGGTTCATTACCGACAATATTTTCAATAAATGCCATGCGGTTTTCCCGGATGTTATTTTTGTTGATAATATTGGAGGTGACGGGCGCGTAAAATCAACTTATGTTGACAATGCAATACCTTATTCGGCCGACAATGGTAAACTGGCTACCGGGCTGGCCTCTTGCGCCGTGGAGGCTGATTACCTGATAAATATGGCACTGCTGAAAGGGCATGTTGGTCAGGGTGTGACATTATGCGCAAAAAATTATTACGGAGTCACCAGCATTTATAATGACTGGCGGAAGAATGCACACAACAATTTCAATCCCGACAGGAATGGCAAGCCGCATTACCTGACTTTTGTAGACTTTTTAGCTCATAAGGATCTCGGCACGAAAACAATGCTGTTTCTAATTGATGGCCTTTACGGATCAAAGCTTGTAAACGGTATTCCTGATCCGAAATGGAAAATGGAACCATTCAATAACAGTTGGGCATGCAGCCTGTTTGCATCTCAGGATCCTGTTGCTATCGATGCCGTCGGTCTCGATTTTCTGAGATGTGAATTTCCGGATGCCCCCGACATGGCTTTCAGCGATAACTACTTGATTGAAGCTGCGATGGCTGATAATCCTCCGTCAAAAACAAAGTATGATCCTCAGCGAAACAATACCAGTATATCCAGCCTGGGAGTTATGGAGCACTGGAACAATGCAAAAGACAAGAAATACAGCCGAAATCTCGGCAAAAATGAGGGTATTGAACTTGTATTAAGAACGATATCGGCAGAATAAAAAAACCTATTTCTCTTCCCTCCATTTTGAACGGTCGGGCGAAGCCGGAACAACAACCTTTTTAACAGGTTTTTCCTTAAGCTCCTGGAGCAGGACCTCAACTGCCTTTTCAATACAGGTGTCAATGCCTTTGGCCATCTGCTCGGGACGTTCAACCACTTCGATATCAGGATAAACACCTTTACCTTCGATTATCCACCCTTCATCCTGATCGAATATGCCGAATCTGGGAACTGATATATATCCGCCATCAACCAGCCGGGCATTACCTGATATACCAACTAGCCCTCCCCAGGTCCGTGTTCCTATAAGCTTGCCAAGTCCCAGCTTTTTAAAGAAGTATGGGAAAGCATCACCGCCTGATGACGAGTATCCGTTTATAAGCATAACCTTAGGCCCGTCGTGGGCAATCGCAGGGGATTTGCCAGGCTTGAGACCGTTCTGATGCCAGTAAACAAGAGTATGCCTGTCGAGCAGATCAGCCATACGATCGGGGATAAAACCGCCGCCGTTGTAGCGTTCATCAATTATCAATGCCTCTTTGTCGAAGTATGCGTACATGCCATGGAACAATTCACGGTTACCACTTGTGGAAGTATTAGGAACATGGATGTAACCTACTCTTCCGCCTGAAAGTTTATCAACCATTGCCCTTCTTTCATTTACCCAGTCGAAATAAAGTAGCTCCAGCTCGCTTGAAATTGGTTTAACCAGGGAGGTGCGGGTATTATCTGCCAGAGGTTTGCTGTTAACCGCTATCTCAACTGTTTTGCCGGCCTTGTTCTCAAGATTTACATATGGATTTTCAGCTGTCGTAACATCTTTACCGTCAATGCTTATAAGGTAATCGCCTTCCTTAACATCAACACCCAGTTCGGTGAGGGGCGAACGGCGTTCAGAATTCCAGTTTTCACCCTTATAGATCTTTGTGATCCTGTATCGTCCTGCAGTTTCATCAGCTGTCAGCTCTGCTCCAAGAAGCCCGTTGTCAATCCTTTTAACTCTTTCAAAATCGCCCCAGTCAACATATGAATGACCGGTATTGCTTTCTGATACTATCTCGTTGAGAATATAATCGAGATCAGCCCTATGACTAACATATGGAAGCAGTGCGCTATACCTTTCCTTCATCGCCTGCCAGTCAACCCCATGCAGGTTATCGACATAAAAATAATCACGGAAAATTCGCCAGGCGTCAACATAAATCTGGTTCCATTCTTTCTGTGGATCTATCTTCATCTCAAGTCCTCCGAGGTCCATTTTGCCTGCTCCTGCTTTTTGTCCGGGGGTAAGTTTTATTATCCCGAAGTCTTCGCCGGAACGGTAAATGGCCATCTTTCCATCAGCTGTCAGGGAGGCATTCATTGCGCGGTCGAGGATCTCCTCGTTCTTTTCATCAGCTATATTGTACTTCATCAGCTTATCGCCACTCAGGTAAATCAAACCTCCGTCGGCAGCCCCAATGATCCTGTACTCACCTGATTCACCGGGAAGCGCTGTAATCCTGTCGTTAATGCCATTGAAGTCAATTTCAACCTTAACTTCTTTTTTTGCTGCTGAGGAAGTATCAGCAGCAGTGCCCTTGCTTTTCTTATCCATTGCCGAAGCAGACGTTGCTGCTACTGCCTTGTCAGGTTTTACAGGTTCGGTATCGTTCTTGTCTTTAAAGATCTTAGGGCTTTTCTGAGTCAATGAAATGGCATACAACCGGGTTGCCTTGTCATAGATGTAATCAAAATCGAAACTTGAAAATGAGAGGTTGAAATCGCGGTTTGAAGCAAAGAAGATATAATTACCGCAAAGGCTGAATATTGGATTATCATCTGAGAATGTGCCGTCTGTCACCTGCTGTTTTTTCGCGGTTGAAATTTCATACACCCATATTGCCGCCATTTCGTTACTGCCCTCTTTCTGGTAGGTTATCCAGCGCGAATCGGGAGAAAAGTTATAGTTTCTGAATTCATTTACTGTTGCATGATCGACATCAGTGATCTTACCTGTTGAGGCTTCAACAAGCCTCAGTTTAAGTGTTCTGTCCGAGAACAGAAGGTAACGGCTGTCGGGTGACCAGAGCGGCTGGTATTTCCATGCTGATGAATTGGATGTAACCTGCTGCGGACTGGCGCCTTTTTTATTTTCAAGAAGGTACAGTTCATATTCACCGGTCTTATCTGAGTAATACGAAATATATTTTCCATCGGGTGACCATGCAGGGTAGATCTCCCTTACGCCCTGGGTTTCAGTAAGGTTTTCGGTGAATCCGTTTTCAGCCGGAACAGAAAAGATATCGCCGCGTGCATCAAACAAGGCACGTTTCCCGGTGGGAGAAACAGCAAAACTGTGGATATCATCTTTAACCTTCTTATAATAAGGCACGAGGTTGGGATTGTCGAAGTTAATGTTGATTTTTACTTTTTCGGACTGGCCCGACTGAAGGTTAAGCCTGAAGATATACCCACCGTTCTCATATACAAGCTGGTCACCGCTTCCCGATGGCCACATAACATCAAATTCACTATGACGTGTGATCTGTTTAGTTTCTTTGGTTATGGTATTGTATTGCCAGATATTGAGTTTCAGGTCACGGTCAGAGGCGAAGAAAATATTATCGCCCGACCATGTTGGCAGCTGGTCCGTGCCTTCGAAATCTGTGATCTGTTCTGATGTATTTTCTTTAAGATTATAGATCCACAGGTTGGTAGCTCTTCCTCCTTTATACCTTTTCCAGTTGCGGAATTCCCTGTCGACAGGGGTGAAGACTATTCTGGAACCATCTGGGGAAAGCACTCCGAACCCGCCGTTAACTATCTGAAGCGGTTTTTCAAACTTTCCGTCGAGGCTGACCAGAAAATATTTCCCATTGCGTTCACCAAACGAAGTACGATTAGCCCGTATCAATATCTGCTTGCTGTCGGGTGTCCAGTCGAGAACGGCATTATCCCATCCTCCTCTGGGAGGCATGATACCAACCGAGTTATACCATGTAAGCTGACGCGGCACTCCTCCATTTGAAGGAATTACAAAAACCTGCCGGCTACCGGAATACTCTCCTGAGAAGGCTATCCACTGTCCGTCGGGAGATATCTTTGGAAACAATTCCAGGCCCTCATGCGATGTAAGTCGTCGTGCCTCTCCGCCAGTTGAATTGACTGTCCAGATATCACCTGCGTACACAAACGCTATCAGATTGTTATTTATATCGGGGAACCTCAGCAAACGGGCATCATCGGTTGCTGAAGCATTATAATTCATGCTGAGTGTCAGCATTAGTAGTGTAAGACTTTTAGCTATTCTATTCATGGTTGTGATTGGTGATTGGTAATTAGTGATTGGTGATTGGTGATTTGTTGCAGGTTGCTTGTTACTGATTGATTAGTATTGTAAATCAATTCCCTCTTTGAAGGGGGCCGAGCGTTAAAAAATAGCCCTGGGGCTATTTTAGCGAAGGAGCCAGCCTGCAGGGGAGATCTTGTGGTGGAGGTCAAGGGGATGTTATTGTAGAGTCAATTTATCATTTTATTAACTTTAGCACGTTAAAGAATACAACGAGAACCAAATGTAAAGATAATTATTTAAGCAGGCAATAACTTAATTCACCTTAGCTTTAGCGAGGGTGGCTCAACAAGCAACAAGCAACAAACAACCGTCATGGCTAACAGCTATTTCAATTTTAAGCAATTCACAATATACCAGGATAAATGCGCCTTTAAAGTCGGTACCGATGGCGTTTTACTAGGTGCATGTGCAGAAGTGGCTGGAAAGAAGAGAATACTGGATATCGGTACGGGAACTGGTCTTGTTTCCCTGATACTCGCCCAGAGATGCGATGCAGAAATCGCTGCAATTGAGCCTGATTATGATTCATTTAATCAGGCGTCAGAGAATGTGAAGAACAGTAAATGGAGCAACAGGATTAAAGTCGAAAACTGCACCCTGCAAAACTATGTCCGGGACAATATAAAATTTGACCTGATTGTTACCAATCCGCCATATTTCATCTACTCACTGAAAAACCCCGATCCGGCAAAATCAAATACAAGGCATAATGACAACCTTACTCATTCAGATATTCTTGAGGCAATGGGCCGGCTGCTTGAAGCGGATGGAGTTCTTCAGCTGATACTGCCGTATGATGAAGGGAACATTTTTATAGCGGAAGCACAGGAATTTGGGTTTTACTGTAATACAGTCCTGAAGATAAGACCAACTCCTTCATCCGGAATAAGGAGGCTGATACTTGGCTTTAGCAGAAAAAAAAGAAAGCCTGCAGAGCAATTTCTTACAATTGAAAAAGGTAAACGGCATGATTTTACAGAAGATTACATATCCCTGACAAAAGACTTCTACCTGAAATTTTAGTCCAGTTGTAAAAGCTTTGCGCTGGTGTGCCTAAATATCTTTATCAAGTACCAGCACCGGATCTTTGCCTTCCAGCTTCCGTTTGGAAAATCTGGCTGTAACAGTTTTTTCTTCTCCGGGTAATAATGTAAAGAAATTATCGCTCCAGAATGTGGGCCAAACCTCATCCCCTCCATCTCCTTTTGTAATCATCAGCCTCTTGAAGAAAGCCAGTCTATAAGTTGAATTTTTTATAGTGACTTTCATTATACCTTCTTCACCTTCGAATGAAATTTCATTTTTAATGTCAAGACTGACCTCTGGCAGTTTTGTTATATCTGTCAGGTCTGTCTTTTCCTTTGACGATGATAACCAGTAGAAATTATCGGATACAATTTTATCTTTTGAATCTTTCAGGACAAGTTTCACATAGTAAACAGGAGTCAGACCTTCCATTTGCGGCAGCTGGAATAATTCTTTGTACAGGTTATCTCCGATATTGAATTTTAAATCTTTTTCCCATTTTACTTTAAGGTCGTAATTCAGAACTTTGATACTGGCGGTCAGA
Organism: Bacteroidia bacterium; assembly: GCA_041480535.1. Classification (GTDB taxonomy): domain Bacteria; phylum Bacteroidota; class Bacteroidia; order Bacteroidales; family VadinHA17; genus LD21. The sequence continues at coordinate 2,276 of JBGPAF010000005.1, read as the reverse complement.
TCCGGAAGTTCTTTATGTGTTGTATTGATTACCGAAACCATGTAATTATGTTCGTTAAGTTGAATATGAACAGGTTCCAGCGCTTTTTTTGTAAAATAATATGCTGCATTCGGGTTAAGGAACCAGTCATAAATCTGCCATAATACCTGCGGCCATGTAGCATTGAGTTTCCAGATCATAACTCCGGAGGTAATATCCCACATCCGGTGATTGTAGGCTTCGAACATCGCCCTGTAACTTCCGGCATTCACATACTGGGCATTCCGAATGTATTCTTCGGCTGTCGTTGGTTGCCCGTATTGCTGTCTGATTGCATTATCATAAGCCCTGAAGGCATAGCCGTCACCATCCCAGGCATCGTGGTATGCCCATTTCTTATCTAGCGGATATATGGCGTTTTTTTCACCCTTTCCAAGGTCGAATATGTACTTTTTCATACTGTTAAGGGTTGAGACTGCAGGAACTCCCAGCTCGTCGCGGAACATCTGCAATTTTACCTCAAGCACCTTATCGTAATAATATTTGTGCGGATACCATGTATAATCGGGGGCTCCATCATCCGTCATTCCTAAAGGCAGATCGGCTTTTATGTACGGAGTAAGTGAATCAATATCCCAGGCAGTACTCGAAGTAGCTATAAACGGACGTGTGGTATCAAGATCATTTACATACCTGCGTAACGGAACATAGAGTTCCTCACGGACCATTGATTCGCACGCCCCTGCCCATAGAACCAATGAAGGGTGGTTTCTGTATCTTTTTATTATGTCGTAAGAGTTCCTGAGCGACAAAGCGGCGTCCAGCGGGTTGGCCATTGTCGGAGTTCCGGGGTAACTTGTATAGCATTGATAGAAAGTCTCCCACATAAGCAGACCGTATTAACGTATACATCCATCAACTGATCAGGAGGCGATGGCATATCTTCGCAGGCTATCATATTAACATTGGCTTCTGCCATCAGGCGGCCTTCGGCATAGATCCGCTCAGGGCTCATATCCAGCATCATATCGGGCTGTATCCATCCGCCGCGGCAAAAGATCTTTTGTCCGTTTATCCAGAAAATACGGCCAAATTCACCGTTCAGCTCTTTCAGAGTGGTCGAGATTTCCCTGATCCCAAATGTCGTATTTTTTGTATCCGATACTTTCCCATTCACTTCAAAATTCAGCCGGAGATTATGCAAGAATTGCTTACCGTGCCCGTTAGGCCACCACAAATATGGATTTTTTATTTTTAGCTGTGAAAATTCCGTCGGTGATAACTTTACAGTGACCGTATCTCCGGCAGGCACGTCCACCTCTTTTTTAAAAATGACAGTTTTGAAGTCTCCTGGCATTATTTTCTTAAAGGTGTAAAAATCAATCTCTTTCAGCATGTCAATGCTCCCTTTCAAAATACCTTTAACTGCGGTTTTTCCTGAATTTATAAGTTCAGCAGAGACTGTGATATCAGCTCTGGTTGTGTCAGGAAGTGGGAGATCTGTAACGATATATGGATCAACAATGGTTATGTCATCTGTATAAGTCAGATAAACATCCTGATAAATGCCCATATTTCTGTCCCTGACCACCGGAGCACAATCCCATCCAGCTGATAATTTAAGGGTTACGTCCTTGAAGATATCCATACCCTGGCCGCGGCCGGGGCCAAACACTTCGAACTGAAATCCGGGGTAGGGTGTACCCACGTGATCGACCTGATGGATCTTCACTGCAAGAACATTTTCACTGTCAGTTCTTGAAGCTTCAGTAATATCGTAGCAGAACCGCATGAACATACCGGCCATTTCACCGGCATTGGCGATCTGTCTGCCGTTAACCCACACATCGGCACGGTAGTTGATCCCGTCGAAATTGAGCCATATTTTTTTGCCCTCTTTTTCCTTCGGGACCCTGAAGGTTGTTCTGAACCACCATGGATCCTTAAATGGATTCGGGATATTTTTTAAATGGGTATATTTGTTGAGATCCAGACGCTTGCTTAATTCGTCGGAGGCATCAGGGATCCTGAGATCGTTCAGATCGAAATGAGGATCAGGATAAATGCCTGCTTTAACTAGAGCACGGAGGACAGTTGTCGGTACCTCGGCCATGACCCACGCTGAATCGCGGAAACCTGTTGTGGAAACGACATTATCCTTCTCTGTGATCTGTGTTGACGATTCAATTTTCCACTCCTTCAGCAGCTGTTTTTCGTTTGAGGTATTTACGGCTATTCCTGTTTCATTATTACACGAAGCAATCAGGAGGGAAAGAGCCAGGATGTTTGGAACAATT
>JBGPAF010000004.1:0-13978 GCA_041480535.1 Bacteroidia bacterium | reverse complement strand
TGCTTTAACTGTTCAATAATATTATCAACAGCAAATGCTATATGATGGATTCCTTCTCCTTTTTTTTCAATAAATTTCCCAATCGGACCATCAGGATCTGTCGGTTCAAGCAATTCAATTTTAGTCTGGCCGACCATGAAAAAAGCAGTCCTTACTTTCTGATCTGCCACTTCTTCGATATTATAGCATTTCAGGCCAAATACTTTCTCATAAAAGCTGATTGAATTTTTCAGATCTGAGACAGCAATACCAATATGTTCAATATGTGATGGTTTCATTTAATCCTGATATGAATTTAGAAGAATTAAAACAACAAAATTAACTGCTTATAAATACCTTAAGCAGATAAAAATCATATTTCGATAATTTTTTGACTAATAATCCTTTCAGAAAGGAAATTCAGAAGGTGTTGTGATTTCTGATTTTTCGTTTTCGGGCTTTTTAGCTGCCAGATGAACAGGATTCCCGTCGACAAAAATTGCTTTGTACGGATGGACCGGACATGCATATTCGCAATGCCCGCAACCAATACAGATCTCCTGATTCGTTTCCGGAATCACCAGGTTTCCTTCATAGGGAATCATATATACAGCTTTGGTAGGACAAGCTTCAGAACAAGCTCCGCAGGCCGTTTTCTCAGTTTTTACAATACAATTATCCTTTATGAAATTTACCTTGCCGATCTGAGTCAGCTTTTTTGCTTCAAGCAAGAGCGGTTTCAATGCATTGGTAGGACATACTTCAGTACAAACCGTACAATTATAAGTACAAAAACTCTTATGATAATCCATTACAGGCTGCATCAGTCCAGCAATACCATACTGTTTTACAGCAGGTTGAAGCACATTGTTCGGACAGGCTGTAATGCAAAGGGAACAGGCAATACAATGTTTCGTGAAATCCTCAATCGATCCTCCGCCTGGCGGGCAGACAGGTGAAGTCCTGGCTTCTTTAACCGTAGATTCCTTATTTGGGACCGGGACACTTTTTTCCTGTCCTTTTGCGAATTGAGAAAGACCAAACAACATCATGAGGGATCCGGCAATAAACCTGCGTTTGCTTTCATCTGTTTTATGTTCAGTGTTTTTAGAACTCAGCAGACTATACGAAAGTGCTTTTTCAGGACATGTACTTATACAGTTAAAGCAATTGACGCAACGGCTGACATCTATATCATAATTCAGGAAATCGATGCACGAAGACTTGCATGAAATTGAACATCTGCCGCAACGGGTACATTTGCTTTCACTGAATTTAATCCTGAACAGCGAAACTTTCGATATAAGGCCAAGCAGTGTGCCTACCGGACAGATCATGTTGCAATAGAGTCTTCCTTTTATGAATGAGAGAATACCAACCAGCAGGAAAAAGATAACCGGTACCGCATATGTAAGCAGACCGAATCCTTTTATCTGTATGTGATCCAATGCATAGCTGTCAAATTTACCAAGAATTCCGGCCAGAAAATTATTTACCAGCAAAACAACAGGCTTGACAAAATAAGTCACAAAACGACCAAAAATACTATATGGATCAAGCAATGTAATAAGGTATATCCCTGAAAGAATAGTGACTCCAAGAGTTATGGCCAGAATCGAATACCTGATGATTGTATGAGGCTTTTTGTAACCGAATCTCCTGAACTTTTTCTTAATTTTTCCGCCTATCCTGCTGAAAAGGTCCTGCCCGACACCGAGGGGACATAAAAATGAACAGTACGTACGGCCCGAAAGCAGAGTCAGCAAAATAATAATTACAAATCCGGCTGCTGCCAGTGTTCTTATATGAATATACTTTATAGCCGATGGGACAAACTGAAGATAGAGTAAATAATCGACGTATTTCTCAGGGATCAGTGACTTAAAGTCTACAAAAACCAAAATAAAACACACCAGAACAATTGCCGAAAATCCAATCCGGAATTTTCTGAGAAAAGAAGAGGTCATTATGGTTTACATTTTAATACGCTTAATACTGAGGGAATCAAGATTCATGTTACCCAAACCCATTTTATGTGCGATAGGAATATAATCAATCTTCTGAGGATCAACTCCAAGCATTTTTGCAGCAGCAGTATCTCCTGCAACCCAATCGGTAGTTATTATCTGTGATTTCATAAGGACCAGATCCTCTTTGGATACACCCTGAGGTCCGTGCTTGACCATCACATTATAGCAATCTATTATATTCAGGGCGGGTTTCTTTTCAAATAATGCATAATCGGCAATACACTGATGCAGGTTATTTGAATGCCAGTACCCTCTGTCCCAGACAATACCCATGTTGTTTTTAAGACAGGCGGTCATCCTGGTGGAATTATGACCCTTCAGGACAGGAACATTTATGAAGACATCTGTTTCCAGCAATATCTCGTGAACTTTTGCTTTTTTTAATTTTACACCTCCGGGAATTTCGATCGACTGGTAATAGTTCTCCGAGTTACCCGGGACAACCTTTGCACCGGCAGATTTTGCTGCCCTTTCAATTCCGGAATTCTTGTATGTATTTACCCAGTTATCGCAGGTATGATCGAAAACATATACTTCTTTTGCGCCAGCTTTAAAGCAATGCTCAATAATTCTTTTGACAAGCAGAGGATTAGTGTTGGCAGCAAGCTCGGGAATCACATCCCATCCAATATTAGGTTTAATAAGAACTTTCTGCCCTTTCTGAACAAATGTACCCATTCCTCCGAGTTCCTGGATTCCCAGGTCAAACATGGCATCAGGATTTCCACCCATCAAAGCTACCATATCATATTTGGAAGTGACTGGTGAAGCTGCCCATAATTTTTCATATCCTCCTAAACTCAAAGCAGCTCCCGCAGCAACCCCTGCTCCAATTGAAGTTTTAAAAAAACCTCTTCTTTTCATGATAAAAACTATTCAGATTAATATAAATGTTACAAGAAAAGTTCCGAAAATTACGACTTTTTTTTAATTATTCCACTATGATTGTAAATCGTATATTAGCAACGGAATTAAGTTTACGACCATAGCTATATATTTCTTCCAACATAATGTTTTTTTGATTGTTTTACAGTTTAATATGATTTTTTATGAAAGTACTCTGTTACGATTGTTTTTCAGGAATCAGCGGCGATATGAATCTTGGTGCTATGATAGATCTTGGCATAAACGCATCATTTTTGAAAAGTGAACTTGACAAGCTGAATCTGAGAGGATGGGAACTCATTTCTGAAAAAGCCCAGAGACATGGCATTACAGGAACAAAAGTCACTGTCAGACAAACAGTTCATGAGCATGCCCACAGGCATCTTTCAGATATCGAGAAGATAATCAATGAATCTTCTCTTTCTGATCGTGATAAAAAGCTGAGCATGAAAATCTTCATGAAAATAGCGACAGCAGAAGCACTTGTGCATGATATTCCTGTTGAAGAGGTCCATTTTCATGAGGTAGGTGCGATCGATTCAATAATTGATGTTGCAGGTGCTGCTATATGTTTCAACGCTCTGAATGTTGATGCTGTATTGATCTCAGAAGTCGAGCTTGGAAGCGGATTTGTAAATTGCGACCATGGTAAATTACCAGTTCCGGCTCCGGCTACTGCCGAAATAATTAAAGGTATCCCAGTCAGAACAGGAGGAGTGGATTTTGAAGCAACAACCCCTACCGGAGCAGCTATCTTGTCAGTTCTGGGAACCGGATATTGTTCCGACCAGGCTGTCAAAATAGAAAAGACAGCATATGGCGTAGGTCATAAAGATCATCCAGATGTCCCTAATCTTCTACGAGTATCGCTGGGAGAAACGACTTCAAATACAGTATCAGGACATCAGGCACTGCTTATTGAATCGAATATCGATGACATGAATCCTGAATTTTATGATTATATCTCCGAACGACTCTTTAAAGCCGGGGCATCTGATGTTTTCTATTCCCAGATCATAATGAAAAAAGGAAGACCGGGCGTAGTATTAAATGTGATTTGTGAGGCAGGATTGGAAGATATTGTTAAAGAAATAATTTTTACTGAATCCACGACAGTTGGTATCAGAACATTTGATTTTAAAAAAGATACTCTGGCAAGGGAGTTTGGGAAGCTCAATACTATTTATGGTGAAGTGACTGTCAAACGATCATTTTACAACGGTAAGGAGGTTTCGGTTAAACCCGAATATGACGAATGCAGAAAAATTGCCTCTGAAAAAGCTATTCCGGTGAAAGAGGTTTATAATAACATCATGTCAGTACTAACACAGAATAAACAATAGAGTATGGCTGATAATAAAAGAGAAAAACTCGATACAATATTAAAAGAACTGAAATCTTTCGTTGTGGCATTTTCCGGAGGTGTCGACAGTTCGTATCTGCTGTACAGGGCCAATGCCCTGAAAAAGGTTGACATGATCGGGATCACAATCAGAACTCCCTATATACCACGAACGGAAATAGAAGAGGCCGTTGAATTTGCGAAAGCACACAACATAAATCACAGGATCATTGATCTTCCCTTTCCTGAAACTATCAGAAATAACCCTCTCGACAGGTGTTATATCTGTAAGAAAACTCTCTTTTCAGAATTAGTTTCCTTTGCCAGGGACAATGGATACAAATATGTAATTGAGGGTACAAATGCCGATGACTTAGGCGATTTCAGACCAGGATTGAAGGCATTGCACGAATTGAACATCAGAAGCCCGCTCCTTGAAGCAGGTCTGACTAAAAAAGAAATAAGGGAATTGTTGCGGCACGAAGGGCTCTCTGTCTGGGCCAAACCCGCAATGGCCTGTCTGCTTACCAGAATCCCTTATAATACACAGGTTAGTGAAAGTATGCTTAAAATGATTGAACAGGCCGAGTATTTTCTTCTCGACAGAGGTTACCCTGGAGCAAGGGTGAGGATACATGGCGATCTTGCAAGAATAGAGTGCCTGCCGGGCTATTTTGAAAAAATTACACAAAACCCTGACAAAGAACTAATTATTAATAACCTTAAAAAAATCGGATTCAGATATGTATCTTTGGATCTGGAAGGATACAGATCAGGTAGTTCAAATCCGGAAATTGACCATTTATGACCAGAAATGAAATTGAAAAGCTGCTGAAAGAGATTAAGTCGGGGACGAAAAGTGTTGAAGAGGCGCTTGAGGTGCTGCAGAATTTCCCTTATACCGAGCTTGGATATGCAAGGATAGACCATCACAGGGAGATGAGAACAGGATATCCTGAGATTGTCTACTGTGCAGGTAAAACAATTGAACAGGTTATCGGGATATTCAAAGTTATGTCTGACAGAGAGAATAATGTGATAGGTACCAGGGCTGATGAAAAGATGTTCAAATCGGTAAAAAGAATAATCCCTGAAGCTGTTTATTACCCGGTTGCACGGATCATAAGCATTAAACAGAAAGAGATATCGTCACCGGAAAGCAAAATCGCTGTGATAACAGCCGGTACTTCTGATATGCCTGTTGCTGAAGAAGCTGCTGTTACAGCAGAACTGCTCGGAAATAAAGTCTTAAGGATTTATGATGCCGGAGTAGCAGGTATCCACCGCCTTGTCGATAAGCTCCCTGAAATAAGAAACTGCCGTGTAATAATAGTTATTGCAGGAATGGAGGGCGCTCTTGCGAGTGTGGTAGGAGGACTGGTGGACAAACTTGTAATAGCTGTTCCAACCAGTGTAGGATATGGAGCTAACTTCGGAGGTATTTCTGCACTGCTCGCGATGCTGACAAGCTGCTCATCAGGAGTAACAGTGGTTAATATCGACAACGGTTTCGGAGCAGGATTTTCGGCAAGCATGATAAACCAGATGAAGTGATTATGTTCTTATGCCGGGTGAAATACTTCTTTCCACAGCTTATTTCCCGCCTGCTGAATATTTCAGCCTGATTAAAAGCGCCGGTACTGTTCTTATTGAACAGGAAGAAAACTACATAAAACAGACTTACAGGAACAGATGCAAAATACTTGCATCCGACGGGATATTGGTTCTTACAGTTCCTGTTATGAAGGGTACACTGATAAAGGCCCCAATAAAAGATATTACAGTTGATTATTCAAAAAGGTGGCAGCAGGTCCACTTAAGGGCATTGACCTCATCTTACAGCAGGTCACCTTATTTCCAGTTCTATTTTGAACAGATTGAGAAGATATTGATGAGCAATCATAAATTCCTGATGGATCTCAACGATGAACTCCTTTATAAATGCCTCAAAATAATAAATATTAATAAGTGTGCCTCCCACACTTATTCTTTCAAACCTGACGGCTGCACAGGGCAGGATTTCAGGTACAGAATATCACCCAAAAGAAACTCAGGTTACCATTGCGAGCCATATATTCAGGTATTCGGCCAAAATGGATTTATCCCTGGCTTAAGTATCCTTGATCTGATATTCAATATGGGACCAGAATCATCAGAATATTTATAAAAAAAGGGGCTCTATTTTCATACAGCCCCTTAAACGATATACTCAAAAGTATTAGTAGCCGAATTTATAGCCCATTGTTACTGTAAAAATATTCCTTGCACTAGACAGTCCCGCAATTGCTGATTCTGAATAAGTATTATAAAGGATATAATTCTGATCATTCCTGAGATTAGTAAAGCCGAAGTCGATATTAATATTCTGTTCCCTGAATCCAGCACCTAACGAAATCGATCTGTAATGCATATCATCATTTTCTTCTCCCAGTTCAAAGACTTTTCCATAATAACCATAACCGCCTCTGAGGTAAAACTTATCTATTCTGAATTCCCCGCCCAGACGTAAATTGCTTGCAGTTTTCAGGCTGTTTTTAATTTCAAGGTTCTTTTCACTGTAATCATAGTTATCACCTGTCTCAGAGAATCTTGCGGTACTGTAATCAACAAACTCATAATCCACGCTCACCAGTCCTATTTTTTTAAACTGGTATGCAAACCCTGCCAATGCCCTGAAGGGGGTTGTGAGTGCATAGCTATATCTAACCGGATCATTTTCAAATTCATAATGACTATCGTCGGTAAAGTTTGAGCTTACATTATCATAAAAGTATTCATCGATCTTGTATAGTGTAGGCGAATGGAATGCAAAACCCAATCTGATATTTTCAGTCGGTTTGATTATGGTTCCGATCTTCAGCGAGATTCCGGTACCTGTATTTTCAAAATGTTCGGTATAGGTAAAATCGCTTAATTCTGAATCCAGGTAATAGTCAGCTTTTTCGAGATGCTCATAATGCCCTGTATATTTCAATCTGCTGATTCCCAGAGTAGCTCCGAAGAAGATCTTATTTGAATAGTTGCCTCCCACTGAAAAAGCATGTTCCCCCATATAACCCTCATTCGTTATTAAGCGCCTGATATTCTGGCCATAATCAGAAGAAGGATTATCACCATAATTGGAAAATACTGTTCCGTAAGTTTTGGCTCCTGATCCGGTGATTGTATCAATGATCCAGGCATCATAAGCTATCCCGGCTGCGCCTGTAATATCAGTATAATAAGTTCCGTTACTTGCATCAGCCCAATAATCAGCCATTGAGCTGGTGGTATTAATACCCTGGATCCTGATCGATGAGTTAAGGTTATTTGTCTTGTTGAATGAATACCCTATATTAAGAGACAGAAGTCCGCTTTCTCCTTGATTGGAAATCACGTTGCTTACAATACCTGCCTGCCCAAGGTTGAAGTTGTAAAGGTAATCCTTCGTGATTCCATGAAAGTTGGCTGATGTATTGATATGAGCTAGCTGCGGCGAAAATGAAATTTCAGATGATCTGAAAACACCTATTCCGGCCGGGTTCTGACTCAGGGTCGACATATCACCGCCAAGAGCAGTAAACGCACCGCCCATCGACATAAATCTTGCTGTTCCGGTATAAAAGACCTGCGAATATCTAAGAGCATCATCGACATTCTGGGCAATTACCCCTGATAATGTCAGGAAAACTGTTGCTATTAATAATGCTATTTTTTTCATCGAATTTTACTTTCTTTTTAAGAGTCTACCTGCACTCTGATTTAGAATGAATTGAAATCAATAATAATATTTGTTTTAAACTATCTTCTTCTAATGTCTTCTGCCGCCGCCAGATGAGGATCCTGAAGATGAACTGCGCGAGGATGATCCGGAAGACGAACCAGATGAATAACTGCCTCCCGATCCTGATGATCCACTACTGTAAGAAGACCTGCTACCTGAACTGGATGATCCTGATGAATATGATCTGCTGCTCGAGCTTCTACTTGATGGTACAGAATAATTCCCGGGGCTGCTGTATGAAGAGCCTGACCTTGCCGGGGATGAGTATGAAGAACCGCTTCTTCCGCTGCCTGAATAACTCTGGTTGCGCTGAACAGGGGTGGACCTGTTTGTATTTATATTACTGTTATTAATACTACTGTTTGTCCTGCTGTTAGTATTGTTCTGGTTAACATTTGAATTTACCCTGGTATTGTTATATGAAGGCCTGGTGCTCACCCTCGGATTGCTGTAGCTGGGAGTATAGGTCCTGTTTACTGAATTATATTGAGGACGAGATGTAGCTGCCGGCCTGCGTGACTGAGTTCCATTCATGCTTTCGCTGCCTGATTTAACAGTTCCCTGAGTCGCATTTTTCTCTGTACTGGTAACAACCCTCTGAGATCCTGTAACAGGTGAGGTTGTTCTTCTGGAATCAGTTGAAACAGCCTGAGTCCCTGAAGCTGGTCTGCCTGTATAGGTTGAGCCGGTTGCAATATCCGTACTTCTTCTTGATGCAGAACTTGTTGTTCTTGATGCAGAACTTGTTGGTGAAGAAACGCCTCCACCGCTCCATCTTGTTGACATGTTGCTGGGTCTTTCTCTCCTTCCGTATGTCACGTTTTTCCCATCATTGAAAGAGTAGGAATTATAGCCGCCATAAGAGTATGGATAGTAGGAGCCGTAGAACGGATTATTATATCTGCCAAAGAGCCCCCCGTAGTAATAGTTGTTATAGAACCCTCCATAGCCATAACCATAGGAGTAAGGATTATAGTAATCAGAATAAAAGGGATCATAACCATAACCATAACTATAAGGAAATCCGCCGTAATAGCTGAATCCGAATGAAGGATACATGCCGTAGTAAAAAGGATCTCTCCAGTAAGGGTTGAAGTAATTACCGTAAAATCTGTTTAATCTTCCGGCATAGGAATTATTATCATAATAATAATTATCATAGTAATTACTATTAAGACGTGCGTCATCATAGCCGATTGCATCGGAGTATTCTTTGGATACTAATGTATCGGCTGCATAAATATTATCATAATATGCTCCGGACTTCAGATCACCTTCAGTAACCTGCCGGCTGGCCTGAGTGTTAACTCTGGTTACAGGCTGATCTGAACTCTGATAATACAGATCATCATATTCAGTTCCCACATAAAGCCCCGATGAACAGGAAGCAACCGTAAGAAGCGCAAGTCCGAATATGTAATATAATGCTTTCATTTTATTTATTTATTTCTGTTTGTTTGTATAATTCTTATAACTATCAAATTCTGTACCAAATATTTTTGTTTTATCTTTTGCTCTTCAGCAAATTTAATCTTTTTTATCAAAGTAACAATTTAATTTCATAACGGATCTCAGGTGTGAATAAGTATGTTACCTCCTGTCATTATTATTCGATCTGGAAGACAAGATTCCGATAAAATAATTTGCTTTCATGATGAACCTCCGTTTTTTTTAAATCTCCAAGTTTTAGCTATTTTTACGAACCAATTCTTTATTAAATCATATAAATCAAATACCATACCAAACGATGGCTAAGTTTTTAACTAACAGGGATGAGAATTATGCACAATGGTATAACGATCTGGTTATCAAAGCCGATCTTGCTGAAAACTCAGCAGTAAGAGGATGCATGGTTATCAAACCTTATGGTTATGCTATATGGGAAAACATACAGGCACAGCTCGACAAAATGTTCAAAGCTACCGGTCACGTCAACGCTTATTTCCCCCTGTTTATTCCGAAATCATTTTTCAGCAGGGAAGCTGCTCATGTCAAGGGTTTTGCAAAAGAGTGTGCTGTGGTTACCCACTACCGGCTAAAGATGGATGAAAATGGCAAGGGTATAGTTGTCGATCCGGAAGCAAAGCTGGAAGAGGAACTTATTGTCCGTCCCACTTCAGAAACCATTATCTGGAATTCATATAAAAACTGGGTACACTCATACCGCGATCTTCCGATTCTGATAAATCAATGGGCTAATGTTGTAAGATGGGAAATGCGTACAAGGCTTTTTCTCAGAACTTCTGAATTTCTCTGGCAGGAGGGCCACACTGCCCATGCCACACGCGAAGAGGCTGTTGAGGAAACAGATAGAATGATAAATGTTTATGCCGATTTTGCAGAAAATTATATGGCTCTGCCTGTATTAAGAGGATATAAAAGTGAAAATGAACGTTTTGCCGGGGCACTCGATACTTACACGATAGAAGCGCTGATGCAGGATGGCAAGGCGCTTCAGGCCGGAACGAGTCATTTTCTGGGGCAGAATTTTGCAAAAGCCTTTGATGTTCAGTTTACCGACAAGACAGGTAAGCTCGATTATGTATGGGCAACATCATGGGGACTATCAACAAGAATGGTAGGCGCACTTATAATGGCTCATTCTGATAATCAAGGACTTATACTCCCGCCACGGTTAGCTCCTCTTCAGGTTGTTATTATCCCAATCTATAAGACCTCTGATCAGATGGAAGTAATCTCCGAAAAAGTGAAAATTATCAAAGCTGATCTGGAGAAAGCCGGAATTTCAGTTAAGTATGACGACAGGGAAAATTATAAGCCGGGGTATAAATTTGCAGATTATGAGCTTAAAGGTGTCCCGGTCAGAATTGCTGTGGGCCCGAGGGATATTGAGAACAGCACTGTCGAGATTGCCCGGAGGGATACTCTCGAAAAAGAAACCATACCCATGAAGGATATAAATGCACATATAATTCGTCTGCTTGAAGACATACAGGCAAATATTTACAAAAAAGCATTGAAATTCAGATCGGAGAATACATTTTATGTTGATAAGTGGAGCGAATTTCTGGAAATAATTGATAACCAGGGAGGATTTATTATGGCACATTGGGATGGTACCACCGAAACAGAGGAGAAAATAAAAGAAGAGACCAAGGCAACTATAAGGTGTATTCCTTTTGACAGCCCGGAAGAGGAAGGAAAATGCATTTATTCAGGGAAACCATCAAAAAGACGTGTCGTGTTTGCCAGGTCTTATTGATCCGTGCTGCATGATTTTAAATATTAATTACTAATTTAGAGGAGTATTACATTTAAACCACTGAATCATGTCGGAACTGGATGACAAAAAAACTATAATAATTGGGACTCTTAAAGAAAAATCGCTGTTAAAGCAAAAAGTCTATGACAACACCCTTGAATGGTTCGGCGTGATAAAGGACATCCTTAAAAACCTCTCCAAAGATGTAAATGTCAGCTTGGGAGGCATTGATGGCAGGATTAAAATGGAATATACAGACAGGAGCAATTTTGATGCCCAGCTAAAAGTGGCCGGTGATATTTTGCTTTTCAGCATGCATTCGAACATCTTCCAGTTCGACAGGGAGCATCCTGCGTGGAAAACGCCATATATTCAGAAAAACAAATACAACGCATATTCAGGAATTATTAACATATATAATTTTCTTTTCGATTCATTCAAATATTCAAGGCTGGATGATCTGGGGTACCTTATTGCCAGAATATTCATTAACCATGAAAATCAATATCTGGTTGAAGGCAAAAGACAGATGGGCATGCTGTTTTCTAATTATGGAAACGAAGCAATAAACAGATCCTCCTTACAGGTCATTATATCAACGGCAATTCAATATTCCCTTGAATTTGATCTTCTTGTTCCTCCATATGATACGGTTAAAATTGCCACTGTAGGACAGGCAGAGGCAAAAATTCAACACTCAAGGGTAATAACAGGTAAACGTCTTGGATTCCAGTTTAACTCGGATGATGTGTTGCTCAAAACTCCTCATGAAACCTGAAACGGAAAATACAGGAAACCACCTTATAACCAGAAGACTATTATTTTTTCCGGCATTTCTTTTCCTTTGCAGTGCAATATACTCTCAGGAAACAACCCCGAAGGATTCTCTCCCAAAATTAAGAATCAATATTCCGGCATTAAGTCTTGAACATATAAGAGTGTCCCTGACCGGATCAGATAATTCAGCAGCATCAAAACCAATACCTCCTTCAGGATCAGATGATGAGAGGACCCTGATTTTCCTCGACTCATTAAAAACCAGGGCATCAAAAACCTTAATTACCCGTAAACTTTACGATTTCGTTATAATCCAGCACCAGAACGGATCGGGGAAAAATATCAGCGGTTCAAGCGATGTCAGCTTTATTGACTATTCAGGAATGAAAATCCGAAAAATTGAAATTATGCGGCTGAATGTGTTCGGCTCAAATATTAACAGTCCGGATCTTTATAATCCTAACAAAATTGAAAAGCTTCTGAATAATACACACCTAAACACCAATGAGAGCATCATAAGGAAGAACCTGCTTTTTAACGAAGGTGATACGATATCACCACTTACATTCAGTGATAATGAGAGGCTTATAAGGCAGCTTCCTTATATCGACGATGCACGGATCCTGATTGTCCCGGTTTCAGATTCGGAAGTCGATGTGATAATTGTCACAAAAGATATTTATTCCCTTGGCGGAAAAGTCACTTTCAGCGGGTTTGACAAAGGATCCCTTTCTCTTTTTGAAAGGAACATATTCGGCATGGGACATGAATTCGGGATTGAAATACCCTATGATTCGGAATTCAGTGATTCGCCAGGATTTGGTGCGAATTACCAGATCAATAATATCATTAAGACCTTCACAAACCTGAATATGTATTTTTATGATGGGCTGGGCAAGAAAACATACGGATTTGACCTCAGCCGGAATCTGATCAGCGCTTCTACAAAATATGCCGGAGGAGTATCAGTAAGGGAAATGTTCACTTCTGATGACCTCGACTCAATGGCCGTACCTGCCCCGGTAGAATATAATTTACAGGATTACTGGCTTTTAAGGTCTTTTCTTATAAATAAGGAATCCGTTTCAAGATTAATACTGGGAGCCAGGTACACAAATAACAATGTCTTCGACCACCCATTTATCCTGCCGGAGTCGTACCATTATCTTCAGAAATATAAAATGTTCCTTGGTTCGGTTTCCTTTTCTGTCCAGAAATTTTACAAGGCCCGTCTTATTTATGGTTATGGACGGACCGAAGATATTCCGTACGGAGGATTACTTAACATAACTCTGGCAAAAGAGATAAACGAATTCAAGAGCCGGCTTTACCTTGGAAGCTATCTGTCGGTTGGAGAATCAATCAACAGCCTGGGTTATTTTTACACTTCAGCAGGATTTGGCACCTTTTTCAATAACGGACAGACAGAACAGGGAATGCTGTCGTTAAGGACAAACTTTATTTCTAACCTTTCTTACCTTGGAAGATCCAGAATAAGAAACTTTATAAATGTTGAATATACCCGCGGATTCGACAGATATTCTGATGAATATCTGGACTTTAAGAGTGAAAATGGTTTTTCTGGATTCAGGAATGATTCAACAGGGAATGCTCAGAGATTATCGCTCAGCATCGAGTCAGTTATATTCAGTCCGGCAAATTTTTACGGTTTCAGGTTTGCCGCATTCGGATTTGCTGACTTTGGCTTTCTTTTCGATACAAACGATTTTGTTGGAAGCGGTGATATTTTATCTGCCATAGGGTTTGGAGTCAGGATAAGAAATGACAATCTGGTTCTTAACACTTTACAGATAAGGCTGGGAGTCTTCCCTAACCTGCCGGAATATTCCAGAATCAGTCAAATGAGAATATCGGGAGAGCAGCTGCTCAGACCTAATAATTTCGAACCGGGACCACCCTCATTACTACCCTATAAATAATCTTCCATGCATTTATCAATGTCTGATGAATTTTTGAAT
>JBGPAF010000003.1:0-13982 GCA_041480535.1 Bacteroidia bacterium | reverse complement strand
CCTTTCCTATCGGCAGCGTCCATAAACGCCAGAAATTTCCCGCCATTTTCCGCGAATACCAGAAAGGATGCCTTAGCGCGTATTTCACTACTTTTTTCCCGACAATGCTTTCCATCCGGGAACGGGGCAGATCTTTCAGTTCGGGATATTTTGATACAAGGTAATTGTACTTCTGTTCATCCGAATATAAAATCTCATTTGACTCAGAAAGATCGACAATTGTCTCAATATCAATATCATGAGATTGAAACCTTTTATTCAGGAAGCTTACAAGTCTTTGTTTGTAGTTCTGGATAAAAAGATCCTTCTGAGCGGCATTGCTGAGATGTATTTTAATGATATGATCATTCTCCACCTCTGTCGTAATTGATTTGAACATGCTTATTACCCTGGGACCTTCACCTTTGAGAAGATCAGTAAATTCGTTCCAGGCTTTCTCAAAGGCAAGTATATTGAACTCCTCCGGCGGGCCGGGTTCATTTTTCAGTCCGGATTCATCAGAATCTTTTGTTTCGCTTTGAGCAGCTTTCTTTTCGTCAGAGATAATATTTTTTATTGAAAAGGATTTTGCATGCTTTTCAATAACTGGCGTATGTTGTCCTGATGAGACATCGTGCTTCCCCGGTTTCAATCCGGGCCGGTCGGATGTCTCTCTGATAATTTCAGATTTGGATGGAAGTGAAAGCTCTTCCTCTTTTTTTGACGCGAGGCTCAGGTCAGACTTTTTTTTTTCATTTTCGTCCGGAGCCATTCCTCTAAGACGACACAAACGTATGAGGAATAATTCCACATGCAACCTGGGATTTTTGCTGGTCTTATAGTTTATGTCACAATTGCTTGCATGCTCAAGAGCTTTGAAAATAAACTCTTCCGGACACGCTTTTGTCTGCTGGAAGTATCTCTGTTTAATAGCAGGGGTAGCTTCCAGAAGCCTGAGAGTAACTTCATCCTTGCAAACCAAAAGATTACGAAGGTGACTGCTCAGGCCAGAAACAAAGTTATGTCCGTCAAATCCTTTTTCGAGAATCTCATTGAAAGTCATTAATACTGATGAAACATCACCGTAAAGTGCACCATCAACCGTTTTGAAATAGTATTCATAATCGAGTACATTGAGATTTTCAATTACATCTTTATAGGTTATTATTTTACCGCTGAGGCTTACTATCTGATCGAAAATTGAGAGAGCATCCCTCATTGCACCGTCTGCTTTCTGTGCGATTATATGCAGAGCCTCTTCTTCGGCAGTTACTCCCTCATTTTTGGCTACATACATCAGTCTGCCCACTATATCTTCTATCCTGATCCTGTTAAAATCGAAAATCTGGCACCTTGATAATATTGTCGGTATTATTTTATGTTTTTCGGTTGTTGCAAGAATGAATATAGCATGAACAGGCGGTTCCTCGAGCGTCTTCAGAAATGCATTGAAGGCTGATGAAGATAGCATATGCACTTCATCTATTATATAAATGCTGTATTTACCGACCTGGGGAGGTATCCTTACCTGATCGGTAAGGCTCCTTATATCATCTACTTTATTATTGGAGGCAGCATCAAGTTCATGTATATTAAATGATCTCAGGGTATTGAATGAGAGGCACGACTCGCACTTATCACATGCTTCACCATTCTCCTTCAGGTCACTGCAGTTAATAGTTTTGGCAAAAATCCTTGCACAGGTCGTTTTACCCACTCCCCTGGGACCGCAAAAAAGATAAGCCTGGGTAAGATGCCTGCTTTTTATTGCAGCTTTCAGCGTATTTGTAATGGAATCCTGCCCCACTACCATATCGAAGGTTGCCGGACGATACTTTCTTGCTGATACTATGAAGTTCTCCATAAGATTTTCGACTCTTGTTCCAGTATTTTTGTTGAAGTACAAATATAATTAAAAAGGAGTCCCGGTAAAACCCTGACGCGAATTTAACAGGCCTTAAGCCGGGTGACATGATCGGGACAGCTGCATTATCGTATGTTATAATTTTATTCAATTAATTTTTCTTTAAGAAAAAATATTGTACTTTTGCGAGCCGAAAACATTAAAATTTAAAAACAGTTAATTATTATGTTAAATCAGTACGAAACCGTTTTCATTGCAACTCCCGTTTTGTCTGAGAACCAGATGAAGGAAGCGGTACAAAAATTCAAGAAGGTCATTACCGAGAATGACGGTGAGATCGTTCATGAAGAAAACTGGGGCTTGAAAAAATTGGCCTACCCTATTCAGAAGAAGTCGACAGGCTTCTATTATCTCATAGAATTTAAAGGAACCGGCGATCTTATAGAAAAGCTTGAGGTACAATATCGCAGGGATGAAAGGATCATCAGGTTCCTGACCTTCAGGATGGAAAAATTTGCCATCGAATATGCAGAGAAGAAAAGAAAACAAAAAGAATCAGGTAAATCGAAGGAGGAATAAGAAATGGCACAGAACGAATCGGAAATAAGATATTTGACTCCGCCTACTGTTGAGGTCAAGAAAAAGAAATACTGCAGGTTTAAGAAAAACAGGATACGGTATATCGATTATAAGGATCCTGAATTCCTGAAAAAGTTTCTGAACGACCAGGGTAAAATACTGCCCCGCAGGTTGACCGGAACTTCGCTTAAATACCAGAGGAAAGTGGCCAAAGCTGTTAAAAGAGCACGTCATATAGCCCTTCTTCCTTACGTTACTGACCTATTAAAATAAGGAGGATCATTTATGGAAATCATATTACTACAGGACGTAAATAAGCTGGGACAAAAGGACGATATCGTCCTTGTCAAAAACGGGTATGGAAGTAACTTCCTTATTCCAAACGGCTATGCTGTTGCAGCCACTCCATCAGCAAAAAAAATGCATGCTGAAAATTTAAAGCAGAGAGCACATAAAGAAGAAAAGATAAGGATCACTGCACAGGAAATAGCTTCAAAGCTTGCTGATGTCAGTCTTGTTGTCGGGGCCAAAACCAGTTCGTCGGGTAAGATCTTTGGATCGGTCAACACAATTCAGATTGCAGAAGCTTTAAAGGAGAAAGGATTCGATATTGACAGGAAAAGCATTACACTTCCGGAAGATCAGATCAAGGAAGTTGGCAAATATAAAGCTGTTATTAAACTGCACCGGGAAGTAAAAGTAGAGGTTGGGTTTGAGATTGTGGCAGAATAATAATTAGTGAGAATGGGAAATAGGGATATGTTATAACATATCCCTAATTTTTTTATCTATTAATAATAAGTGTCGTGAAAATCTTTCCGGCGTTCATATTTAAGGTCAGAAAGAATGGCTGCCTTCACCCTTATAGTGAAATTCCACATTTTCATTGTGCCGTTTGGTATCCAGTTGAAGCTCATATCCCAGCAATGAAGGTCACGGGTAATTCCAATCTGCGTCATGGTTATTTCTTTCTGCGTGAAATCATAACCGCTTGTATAGGTAACTGCCATCTTCTTTGTGAGGGTCACATTGCCGCTAGCTGAAAGAGTCTGCGTCAGAAGTGATCTAAAGGCAGGCTTCGAGTAATTAATATTGTAGCTTACTCTCATTGACCAGGGAACATCAAAAATTGAATACCCATATTCATCGTACATTGAACCTGACTGATCGCGGTCTGCTTGATTCATCGCCCCTTGTTGCTGATTTTGAGGTGAGGGCGCAGATCCGATATTCTGGCGGGAGGGACCTGTTGTCGTCTTATTCTTATCCTTATCACCACCGATAAGCTTGCCAAGATCTAAATCGAGACTTACTGAAAAATTTGTCAACCGCATCAGCTTTTTGTTCTGAGCATATGCAAAAGTATTGATAGTTGTACCTGATTTACTGAGGCCATACAACGAAAAACTACTATTGGCAGAAACGCCCACATTATCAAAGAGAGTAGTCCTCAGGCCCATTGCAACCGGAGACCATTTTATAGAATCGGCAAAGATATTATAGGATGTTGATATGCCAAAATTATCAATGATCTTGACTTTTTTGGGCTTCCCTGAGGTGTCATTTTTTTCAAATACTTTTGCCTCCAGAATATTTGTCAGATTGAAGGTAATATTACTACTTCGTTTTGATAATGAAGGTGTTCCATAAATATTCCCGTCAAATACCGAGTATTCTGTATAATTGCCAAGAGAGTCTTTCTGAACCGTTCTGTAAAGATCGCTGCTTAATCCAGCAAATGCAGGAATATAACTGAAACTGACTGAAGGTTTCATTACATGACGTATTGCCTGGACTCTTGATTCAGGTTTAAAGTTAAAAGTTCCAAAAACCTGAGGATTGAAGCTTGCACTGATGGAAGGCCTGAAGGAATGACCATAAAAAGTGCCGCGAAGGGTATCAGTCACAACTTTACCTACAATCTCATTTTTCGCCCTATCGAAATATTCCGGATCCCATTTCTTTTCAAACTTTTGGGTATAGAGGACACCACTGTAGGCAACCTGTGGTGAGATTGAAAAATTCTTAAAGGGCCGGAACTGAATGCTAAGTGGAGCTTCGTGTTTAAAACCATTTCGCATATTGCTCCACACATTCCTAGTAAATAAGAGGCTGTCGTAAGTATTGATCTGATTGTCGAGCGATGCAGAGTACTGGAACTGAAGTTCCTGGTACCATTTTTTTGTGCCGGTACTGTTCTTCCCTTTAAACGGATAAATCCTGCTGACGTTAAAGCTGACTTTAGGAAGATTAAGGCTGACGGTTTTGTTCTTCACATTCTGGCTGTGATTCATGCTTGCAGAAAGATTGAATGGAGTTCCTTCCCATGTCTTTGAATAGCTTACACTTGATTGCCTCTGCGTTGTGACATGCTCTGAAACACTATAACTGTTTGTTTTGTCATAACCGCTGGAACTCATATTCACATTTGCAGAAAATCTTGATCCCGGACGTGCTTTTGCATTCTGATTATAGGTCCAGCCAATTTTATAGTTTGTGGTTTTACCGTAATCCTTTAACCCCTTGTGCCCCGAAATATTATTTGCATAACTGAATAAGAACTGGCCGTCGAATTTGTACTTTTTGGAATAATTTGACTGGGCGGTAAGCATCCATGTCCCATTTGTATAAATGTTTCCCTTAAGTGCAAGGTCAAAATAATCACTGATAGCAAAATAATAGCCGCCTTCAGTCAGGTTATATCCTCTCTCCTGTTCCTGTCCTATTTTAGGTATCAGGATTCCTGAAGCAGCTTTTTTTGTCTGTATGGGGAAAAATCCAAAGGGAAGTGCTACAGGAAGGGGAATACCTTCAAGCACGAGGTTTCCCGGACCGGAAATAATTTTTTTACCCGGGTAGATTTTTGCCTTTGGCAGGTTTATGTAAAAATGAGGCTCTTCGGCGTCACACGTCGAATATGTGCTTTTTGAGATATTTGAGGTTCCGTCTTCCAGCAGTTTTGTTACCTTGCTGCGAAGCAGCCCTTCTTCCTGCTTTGTGATAATTTTATAGGCAATCGCTTTCCTGGTTACAAAATTATATAAAAGGGAATCTGATTCTATTTGCTGACTTCCCTGTTTAAAAACCGGGGTACCCTTCACTTTCCCGGTCGAATCAATTCTTCCCGTTGCAAATACTGTATTTGCAAGCATATCAAAAACAATTGAATCAGCTTTTATTTCAATATCCCCGTAGGTAACTTCCGCCTGATCAATCAGGATAGCTCTCTTATTGATAAGATCATTTTTTTTGCTCCCAGCTGATTTATAAGTCACCTGTTTGTCGATAGCTTCTGGAGAGATTTTCTTCAGACTCCTTTTAATAGTATCGGAAACGATAGTGTCCCGACTTACCAGGTTTGTATCAGGAACTGATTTTTCTTCCTGAGAAAACAAAGAAACAAACTGGACCATCACAAGGAACACTACAAGTAACCGCTTTTGTTTAAAAAAATACAACTTTAATACTATTTTTGTACAGTTTTTGTGTGGCGTCCGGATGTCAGGCGCAAAACTAATTAAAAAAACATGAACTAAACATGGGTTCAAATATTAAAAACGGCAAAGAACGTACCAATTATATGTATATATTGAAATTGCTTCAAGTTGTATTTCTGTCACTTGTAATTTCAGGATGGCAATCAGCTAATGCATCAGAAAAGACATGGGTTATTGTGATTGATGCGGGGCATGGAGGAAAAGATCCCGGGGCTCTGGGTTCGGTAAGCAAGGAAAAGAATATCAATCTGGCAATTGCACTTAAAACAGGTGAATATCTTGAACAGAACTTGAAAAACATCAAAGTACTATATACTAGAAATAGTGATGTATTTGTCGGGTTGAAGGAAAGAGCTGAATTTGCAAATAAAAACAAAGCAGATCTTTTTATCTCTATCCATTCAAACTGGGCCGCAACAAAAACCATCAGAGGAGCCGAGACATATGTAATGGGATTGTCAAAAGATGAGCAGAACCTCGAAGTGGCCATGAAAGAAAATGAGGTAATTCTTCTTGAAGATGATTTCTCGGCAAAATACGAAGGTTTTGATCCCAAATCGCCTGAATCGTATATTATCTTTTCCCTCATGCAGAATGTATTTCAGGAACAAAGCACTGGATTTGCATCAATAATACAAAGCCAGTTTAAAAATCGTGCCGGCAGAATTGACAGAGGTGTCAAGCAGGACGGATTCTGGGTATTGTATATGACTTCGATGCCAAGTGTATTAATTGAGACAGGATTTATAACAAACCCCGAAGAAGAACAGTACCTGATCTCAAAAGAAGGACAGGATTATATAGCTTCAGCAATATTCAGAGCATCACGTGATTACATAAGCGAGGTTGATAAAAAAAGCCATATTTCGACATCAGTTGAGACGGAACCTGTTACATTAAAAGATTCTTCAATAGCAGAAAACACTCCTGTTGACGACGAACTTTCGTTCATGGTACAGATTACTTCATCAGCCGAAAAGAAAGAAGTTAAACCTGAGAACTTCAGAGGTATAAAAGAAGTGATTGAAATCTCAGCAGGTGATCGCTTCAGGTATGCAACCGGCAGCTTTGTAAACTATTCCAACGCTGTTGAGTACCGGAAAATAATAGAGACTGTTTACCCTGATGCATTCATTATTGCAGTAAAAAGTCACAAAATAATACCTTTACAGGATGCACTTAACTTAAAACGAAACAATATTAAACCCGCTCTTAAATGAAAAAACTCTCAAATGAAGCCAAGATTGGGATTACGGTTATAATTACAATTCTGGTCTTTATCTGGCTCTATAATTTTCTAAAGGGAAAGGATCTATTCAGCAGTACCTCTCATTATTATGTTATTTATGATAAAGTTGGAGGCCTCGCTGAATCAAGCCCTATTGAAGTTAACGGATATAAAGTCGGGGTTGTGCAGTCCATAAGGTTTATTGATCCGGAAAGCGGCAGACTCGTAGTAACCCTGTCGGTAGACAAGGGTTTCAAACTTCCGCAGCAAACAGTCGCAGAGATCACAACCGCCTCACTGATTGCGGGTATGAAGATTCAATTGGTTTATGGGGAAGGTCCGGGCACCTATTTAAACGGTGACACTATTCCGGGCCGCCTGGCTGAATCGATAGTAACCAAACTGGAGAATGAGCTTGTTCCGTTGAAAAACAAAGTAAATGATCTGATTTCTGTACTTGATTCGGTAATCGGATCAGTAAATGATATAATGGATCCACAATTTAAAACGAACCTCCAATCTGGTGTTGCCAGCCTGAGCAACACCGCCAAAGATATCGAGAAGGCTGAACTAAAGGAAACATTGGAAAATATAAATAATTTCTCTCAGATGCTGGCTAAGAATTCAGATAAGCTGACATCAACTTTCAGCAATCTTGAAACTGTTGCTGACACTCTTGCGGCCGCCGATATTTATAATTTCGTAAACAACCTTAAGTCGAGTCTCAAAAAAGCTGCCGTTTTGATTGAGAACCTTAATGAGGGTCAGGGTACCGCCGGCCAGCTTATGACAAATGATTCACTTTATAAAAACCTTTCAAGCAGTCTGGAGAGTCTGAATCTCCTTTTGCTCGATATGAAGGCTAATCCAAAACGATACGTTCACTTTTCCCTCTTTGGGAAAAAAAATAAGACGGAAGAATAGGAATTTTATAAAATTCAGATTATCTTGATCTTAAAATATGGCAGTAAAATGATGGCAAAATAGTCCTACTTTTTATTGCCTTTTGTATGATTTTGATTAAGATTTTATAATAAATTGGCTTACACCTACAAACCAGTATTTTCACACATAAATATCTGAATATCAATAAAGTAAAATATAAGAAAATAATTTTTTGTATAAGTTGTTGATGATTAAAAACATATACTATTTTTGAGAAAACCAAGCGAAAAAAATTTTTTTTTTAACTTTTTTTTTTACAAATATTGCTGCGTGAATCAGCTTGACTTGAAACCTTAAAACTAATAACAAGAACTTTTCATGAACAAATCACACAATGATGTCTGGAATAATTGTCTGCAAATAATTAAAGACATAATTCCATCCGTCAGCTTTAAAACCTGGTTTGAACCTATTATTCCTTTAAAACTTGAAAATAATATACTGACTATTCAGGTTCCAAGTCCTTTCTTTTATGAATACCTAGAAGAACAATATATAGACATCCTCCGGAAAACACTCAGACGTGAAATTGGTGCTGATGCCAAACTTGAGTACAATGTTGTGCTTGAAAACGCAAACTATTCAGATGGCAAACCCTATACTGTAAGATATCCATCCCGCAATAAGACAGATCTTAACAATAAACCCCTGCAGGTTCCTTTTGATGTTACACAGCCTTCCATAAAAAATCCCTTTGTAATTCCAGGGATTAAAAAAGTGCACTTTGACCCCAAACTCAACCCTGATTACAATTTCAATAATTATGTGGAGGGCGAATGCAACAGGCTTGCCAGGTCAGCTGGCATAGCAGTAGGCAATAATCCGGGAGGAACTGCCTTTAATCCATTGATGATATACGGCGATTCAGGTCTGGGCAAAACGCATCTTGCACAGGCAATTGGAATTCTTGTCAAGGAAAAACATCCTGATAAGGTAGTTCTGTACGTAAATGCAAACAAGTTCCAGACACAATTCGTTGAATCGGTCAGGAACAATAATAAAAATGACTTTCTGCATTTTTACCAGATGATTGATGTGCTCATTCTTGATGATGTTCATGAATTCGCAGGAAAAGAAAAAACCCAGGATACTTTCTTTCACATTTTCAATCATATACATCAGTCGGGGAAACAACTGATCCTTACCTGCGACAGGCCGCCCGTTGAGCTGCAGGGTATGGAACAGAGGCTTCTGTCGAGGTTTAAATGGGGTTTGCAGGCCGACCTGCAAAGACCAGATTATGAAACCAGGCTGGCAATTCTGAAGAAAAAAGCATACAATGACGGAATTGAGCTTCCTGATGAAATATTTGAATACCTTGCCGCTAATATATCCAATAATATCAGGGAACTTGAAGCAGTTCTGATCTCCCTTTACGCACAATCGACGCTAAACAGAAAAGAGATCACTCTTGATCTGGCACGGCAGATGGTTGAGAAGCTTGTCAGCACGTCAAGGCGCGAGATCACCATTGAATATATTCAGAAAATTGTGTGTGACTACTACAAGATCCCTATTGACCTGATCCAGGGGAAAACAAGAAAAAGAGAAATTGTCCAGGCCAGGCAGGTTTCGATGTATTTCTCAAAAAGCCTTACAAAAGCATCATTGGCCAGTATTGGTTCGCATATCGGAGGGAAAGATCATGCTACTGTTCTGCATGCGTGCAAAACTGTCAACAACCTGATCGACACTGATAAGCATTTCAGGAACCAGATAAATGAGATTGAGAAGAAACTGAAGGTTTAAGCTATCTCTTCCCTCTGAAATTCCTGCTGTCTATATCCTTGACACATCTGAATCCCACAGTTGCGTTCCTGTCGAATCCGGGTGAGACCTGAAGCATTATTTGGGTTTTGTCGAGAGGCTGGGCCCCACCCTGTATATACCACCAGCTTGAGTCAGGTTTATAATAGCTTCCTCCCCTTATCACAGCAAAATAATATGATCCGTTAAAGTACACATCATTAGTCATCTGCCAGACATTGCCGACAAGATCCATAACCCCATACGGACTCATTCCCTTGGAAAAGGCATCAACCGGAGTAGCTTTATCAAAAGAGTTATTGCACAATGTGCCGTGAAATTCGTTTCCCCATGGCCATATCCGTTTATCATTACTCTGGGCTGCAAGCTGCCATTCGGCCTGGGTAGGCAGTCTTTTCCCTGCCCATTTTGCATATGCTTTCATGTCCTCATAGTTTACATACACAACCGGATACCTTTCCTGTCCCTGCCTGTAAATGTCATAATCCCAATGCCGTAGATACCTGGCTGTATCAGCCGGCCTGTATCCTGAACTTTGAAGAAACTCATAATACTGGGCATTTGTCACGGGGTATCTATCAATCAGAAAACTGTCAACTTTTATAGCGACTCCACTGACTTCAGGATAGAGTATAAAATCCTCACCGGTAGTTACTTCATAAGAAAAATCAGTTCCGGGAATAAGGACCATGTCAGGAGCTATTCCTGTTGCTTTTGCTGTAGGAATCACTTTACTTATCAACCATGGTTTTCCGCCCTTGAACTGATGAATATTCTCATCCAGAAGATGCTTATTATCAATTAGCTGAACAACAATTTTGCCTTCGTAAAAACCAAACAGGTCCTTAACCCTTACGACTGTATCATTGGCTAATTTAAACTCTTTAAATTCAGCATCATAGGAAGGATTACCCTTCCAGATAACAATCTTTTTCTTTACTGTAGTTTTTATAAACAGGGAATCGCCTTTAAATTCAGATTTTAATAAACGAGGCAATTCAGCTATGCAATCCAATGAACCTTCTTTCCGGGTTCCTGAACAAGATGCAGGCCAGCCGCAGGCACTAACAGAAGCATAAGTGGTTATGCTGTCAGTAACAGGAACCATGTTCTCATGATTCCACAATGACACATAGTGTTTGCTGCTGTCATTTTTAATTTTAAACAGCCTGCCTTCGATTCCTTCAGGCCTCATATTCAATACCGTATAAACTGTTTTTTCTCCTGCCTGCCACCTGTTGACGAAGACATTATCGACTTCTGTATTTATAAGGGGAGTCCAGTCCTTATCAAGAAATGCATCATTGTTCTGCCTGAGTGTGAAAGTTGTCCTTGCCAGATATTCCAGATCTGTCCTGTAATTATCATCTCTTCCACCCGGACGGAACATGTTTAGTTCTGTTCCGTAACCATTAAAAAATGCAATGGCTAATTCGCGGTGAATAAGATCCTCTCCCACATCACATACCCTGAAAATTGAGAAATCAGGTTTTATCAGTTTGTTCAGGTTAAGTTCAGGGCTGAGAAAGATCGCATTGTGAACTCTGCCTGAAATGATCCCTGGCATATCTTTTGTAATTGCCATCCCTTCGGAATACATGACAACACCTTTTCTGACACTGTCGGCAGCTGCCTGAAGTTCAAAGCTCGAACTCCCTTTTGTATCGAGTACAACTCCATCAGCTTCAGTCTCTTGTATCAGTCTGGCCATTCCCTTATAGTGATCTTCTTTTCTGGTGCTGTTGTCCCAAGGATTATAAGCAATAAAAAACCTGGTATTGTTCTGACGCGACAAACGGCTAAAGTTCCTCAGCTGCGCAGTTCCTCCCGGCAGATCCCTGTACAGATCCCATTGATTACGCTGGTCAAGACCAAGGCGCGGCCATGTGGGCCATATACCATAAACGTCAAAATATCCAAACATGCTGATCCCTTTCCTGAGTAAATCAGGGAAGGTATATTTTCCTGTATTCTTATCATAAAATTCCCAGTCCCATGCCATTTGAAGGATGATAAGGTAGCTCTCTTTTATCCATGCCAGGTCGGGACGTTGGTAAAGTGAATTGTCAAATTTTTCGAGATCATATAAATATCTGTCCCTGAACATCATCCTCAGGCCGTTCTGCCATTCTCCTTTATAAACATCCGCATAAACGTTATAATATACCTTTGCTCTTGGAGGAAGCAGGGTCTGATACCGCTGTTTTATACCCCTTTCAATCTGGGTGCGCCGGGCTAAGGCACATACAGACATACTTCCGTTAATATCAAATGAAGTATAGCCCATCTCCCAAGCATTATCAGGCAGAATTACTCTTACCGGGCGGTAACTCGGACGAGATAGCCAGGCTCTTGCAAGATCCCATGGTCCCTTCCCGGTTATATTAACTGATTCATTATCTGCATCAAAAGGAATAACGTTGCTTATAGAAACAGTATCAGCTGAAATATTTTCAAATTCAAGTCCGCAGCTCCATCCTGCAGATTGTGATTTAGGGTAATTTATTAAGAGTTTAAGCTTGTTCTCAAATGTAAGCTCGTGATTATTACCTGTCTTTAAAGCAGAAACATCACTGGTGGTGTACATTTTTTCATCAAGTAAGAAACTTAAAACTGGTTTTTTGCGTTTTAAGGTAAGATTAGTATTGTCAGAGAGGGTTATACTATCGGTATTCAGACCAGTTTGATCTGAAATATTGATCTTACTAAGTGATTGTGATTCAGCCGGGACCAGGATTAAAAGAAGAATAACTGACAGACTAATCCGCGAAATTATTTTGTAATCAAGCATCTGTACGAATTTTTAAAGAATTAGAATATTTATGCAATTTAAGACATACAGAAGACTTAAAAAATTGTTTTTCGAAAGTATTCAAGAAATATCGCATAATATGGCTTTCCTGAAAAAACTACCAAAGCTTCTCTTTCTTGTTCTTATTTCGATACTTATATCTGCCGGATGTGCATCGTCAAAAAAGAATCCATATTATGAGAAAAGGATGAAAGCTTCAAGGACAAACACAAATCAGCTGGGAAGAAACAGGTACTATTTTTCAAAAGATTACCAGAAAAAGCTGGGCAGAAGCTATAAAAGGAAATAATTACCGGCCAGGTCACTCATCGCACATAAAACTCAGACCATCATGCGCGAGCATTATCCCGGGTGGTAATGTCGCTGATACCTCTTCATGACGGCCCATTTGATGGCTTATGTGGGTAATAAAAGCTTTTCTTGGCGAGATTTCCCTTATAAGATCAATTGCCTCCCTCAGACTGAAATGCGAAATATGCTTTTCTTTTCTTAAAGCATTAATAACAAAATACTTAACTCCAAATAATTTTTCTTTTGTCTCTTCGGGGACATAATTTGCATCCGTAATATAAGCGAAATTCCCTATTCTGAATCCGTAAACCGGAAGGCGATAGTGGAACACTCTTAATGGTGTCAGAGCAATACCTTTGACAGTGAATCCATAATCATTAACAGGGTTAAGCCTCATCTTTGGAATTCCGGGATACCGGTATTCAGCAAATACATAGGAATACTCCTTTCTTACAGCTTTCTGAACCCTCTCTTCAGCATAAATATCAATCGCATCCTGGCTTTTATAGTTGAAGGCTCTTACATCATCCATGCCTGCAATATGGTCTTTGTGTTCATGAGTTAAAATTATTGCATCGAGCCTTTTGACATTTTCCCTGAGCATCTGCTGGCGAAAGTCAGGTCCGGCATCTACCACCAGTGAGGTCTCATCCTTCTCAATAAGTATCGAAGTTCTGAGCCTCTTATCATGACTGTCATCAGAGGCACATGTTTCGCAATCGCAGGCAATAACCGGTACCCCCTGAGAAGTGCCGGTTCCAAGAAACGTTATTTTCACTTCAGAATATTTTCATGGCAAACCTAAATTAAAATTCCTAAACAGACAACATGGCAAACATATTTTGTACCTTTTTAATTAAAACCTGCATATTTGCTAAATTTACGTCATTAAAGCTACGATGGCAGCCGGAAAGTTATATTTGATTCCAGTTACACTGGGGGACGGCGATTATCAGAAAGTGATACCCGAGAAAGTTCTTTCTACAACCAGGTCACTCAGAATATTTGTTGTTGAAGATT
>JBGPAF010000002.1:0-16056 GCA_041480535.1 Bacteroidia bacterium | reverse complement strand
CACTTTCTTTGTTTTTTATTTGGAATTTCCTCATGTGAAATATACTTTTATGCCGCGAAATCAATTTTCATAATCAAATGGACGACGGCCCTGCGAGTATATTAATTAAAAGTCTGATATAGAGGATACTGCCCGTTCAACTGGTCACTTACCGCTGTATCAGAAACAGTAAGGAGGTGACTATGACTTCACTCACAACATTTTTTTTAAGCGGAATAATCGGAAAAGAGGTATTCGGAGCTGATGGCGATGCTATTGGTGTGATTAAGGATTTACTGGTCAATGCGGTTCCATCCGGACAGAATGATCCGAACCAGCAGCTTGTTATAGGTGTAAAGCTGAAAATCAATAAAGAAACCAAGTTTTATTCCTTTAAATCTTTCAGGGTTGTAAAAGCCAGGGAAATGATAAGTGTAACCTGTTCAGCCCTTATAGAACTGAATAATGATGAGGTGGTTAACGGACTCTTACTTGTTGAAAATATACTTGATAAACAAATAGTTGATCTTAACGGACGCAAGCTGGTAAGGGTAAATGATGTCAGGCTGGCAACTCTGCCAACAGGAACATTCGCAGTCGCCGTGGATATTGGAATCGAGGGTTTGCTGCGCAGGATAGGAATATCAATACCGATAAAAAGAATTCTTTCTCTTTTCAGGGTGAAGATACCTGCAAAATATATTCTCTGGGATGATGTTCAGGCTATCGATTTTTCAAACCTGAATATAAAACTGTCAAAGAGCTACGCAAAACTTCATACTCTCCACCCTTCTGACCTGGCGGATATTCTGGAGGATCTGGGCAAAAAGTCGAGCACCTCAGTTTTTTCGGCTCTTGATGAGGAAAAAGCAGCAGATGTTCTTGAAGAAATGGAGACCCAGACCCAGATTCATATAATTGAAAGTCTGCCGGTTAATAAAGCTGCTGATGTTCTTGAAAAAATGCCGGCCGACGAGGTGGCAGATATCCTTGATGAAATAGGGGATGAAAAGGCTGAAATGCTTCTTAAAGAGATGGACAGTGAATCATCGCAGGAGGTTAGGGAACTGCTGGAATATCCCGATAACTCAGCAGGAGGACTGATGACCACTGATGTTTTGTCATTTAAGCCGGAACTAACAGTCGATGAGGTTATTAAGGAGCTCCGGATAAAGAAACCCGAGCCTTCTGAACTTTATACTCTGTTTGTTACGGAAAAAAATGATGAACTGGTTGGAACTTTTGATCTCCGCGATCTTGTTGTTGCACAGCCCGAGACATTTATCAGCCAGATAATGAAGTCCGAACCGGTATTCCTCTATGATGACCAGAAGATCGATGATATTGCTGAGACTATTTCTAAATATAATCTGCTGGCGGTCCCGGTAGTTGACAAGCAAAACTTACTCCAGGGAATGGTGGTGGTGGATGATGTGGTCGAGGATCTGATAAATAAAAGAAGAACTAACAAAAGATAACCGGAGAAGAGATGTTCAGGACAAAATTCAGCAGGACCAGCTTTTTTAAAAACCTGACAATATTTTTTGCTTTGCTGGGACCGGGCATTATAACCGGAAGTGTCGATAATGATGCCGGTGGTATTACAACATATTCGGTTGCAGGAGCTATGTACGGATATGGAATGATCTGGACTCTTATCCCTTCTCTTATTGTTCTTCTTGTTGTCCAGGAGATGAATGCCAGGATGGGAATTGTAACAGGGAAGGGGCTTTCAGATCTGATCAGGGAGAATGCAGGTGTTAAAGTTACTTTCTTCATTTTTATCGGACTACTTCTCTCAAATATCGGAAATACAACAACAGAATTTGCAGGAGTAGCCGGCAGTATGGAAATATTTGGTGTCAGCAAATACATTTCTGTGCCCATTGCGGCGATCTTGGTCTGGGTACTTGTTGTGAAGGGAACTTACAAGATCGCAGAACGCATATTCCTTATTTTCAGTGCATCTCTTCTCACTTATGTTATCTCTGCTCTTATGGCTAAACCGCAATGGAGTGAGATCGGATCAGCAATTATTCGTCCTGGTATCGAATTGAATACACAAAGTATTACTATGGTTATTGCACTTGTCGGAACGACAATTGCTCCATGGATGCAATTTTATATGCAGTCGTCAGTGATAGAAAAAGGGCTGAAAATGAGTAACTACAAGTTTACACTGATTGATATCGTAGTAGGCTGTATTGTGACGGTTGTTGTTGCTTTTTTCATTATGGTGGCATGTGGTTCGACGCTTCATCCAAATGGTATACAGATCTCTGTAGCCAAGGATGCAGCTATTTCCCTTGAGCCTCTGGCAGGCAGACTGGCATCACATGTCTTTGCATTCGGATTATTTGTCGCTTCTGTATTTTCAGCTACCATTTTACCACTTGCAACAGCTTTCTATGTTTGTGAAGCTTTTGGCTTTGAAACCGGAATTGATAAGAGCTGGGATGAAGCAAAGGAATTTTATGTTCTTTACACAGGGATACTTGTCATATCAGCAACTATTATTCTGATTCCCAATGCTCCGCTTATAGATATCTCAATCTGGTCGCAGGTACTGAACGGTATCCTGTTGCCAGTTGTACTGGTAAGTATGATACTCCTCATTAACAATAAGAAGATAATGGGCAATTACACAAATAAGCCGGTTCAGAATATAATTGGGTGGGGTGCTGTTGGAATTCTTGTTACCCTTTCGGCAATTCTTCTTATTATGCCTCTTATTGGAAGATAGGCTTGCAGGCTTCTATTCAACAGGCCAGGAACCGTCTGAAAATGACTTTGTCTCTATCAACCCGGGATCCAGAACGACATGTTTTACAAGTTTCCTGTTCCATGTATAAGTAATATGGATCATGTTGTCATTTGATTGAATAACAGCAGGATAAGGGTATTCTTAATCTCTCACGTCATTTTCAGGAAGCACCAAAAGCAACATTTCCAAACACAAGAACAAAAAATACAATTGCATCAAGTAATGAGAGCTTCATAAAACCGGACTTGAAAGCATTTTAACCTTTTAAGAACCGGTTAAATTTACAATTTAATATTAAATTTGTATTAGTCAATTTCCAGGAGGTATTTTACAAATTATCGCCTGAACTATGAAGAATCTGATCTCAACAGCACATCCATGGCACAGCATAGATCCGGGGAAAGAGGTTCCCGTCTGTGTTAAGTGTTTTATTGAAATACCAAAAGGGTCAAAAGGGAAATATGAGCTTGATAAGGAGTCCGGAATTTTACGGCTCGACAGGGTGCTCTTTTCTTCGGTACATTATCCGGCAAATTATGGGTTTATCCCGCAAACTTACTGTGACGACCACGATCCCCTCGATATCCTTGTAATCTGTTCAATTGATGTTTTCCCCGCGTGTATTATTGATGCTAAGGTTATTGGTGCCATGGAAATGATTGATCAGCAGGAAAAGGATACCAAAATTATTTCTGTTGCCAGAAATGATATGTCGGTAAATTATATTAATGAGCTTTCCGAATTACCTCCTCATACACTTGTTGAGCTCAAGAAGTTCTTTGAGGATTACAAAAAACTTGAGCATAAAAATGTCATTGTCGAGGAGTTTGTAAACCGCGAAAAGGCCTATGAAATTATAACAGACAGTTTGAAACTATACAACGAGTACATTCAGGAAAAGAAATAATTGGCCCTGATGCTTAAAGGCTATTTTGACTCATATACTTACGACAGTCCTGTAAAGGGTAAAAAGAACCTGTGGGATAAAATCATTCACTGCAACAGGTTATATTTTACACTTAAATATGCCAGAGTTGTCCTGAAAACACGAAGACAGGCGATCAAAGGAATCTATGACACGAAAGCATGGGCTTATTCATCCTTTTATATTTTCAAGTTTATTGAGAAATCGGGCGGTGTATACCGGATCTCTGGCATGGAGAATATTTCATTCGATCCGGGACCTGTAGTTTTTATCGGGAACCATATGAGCACATTGGAAACAATGGTTTTGCCGGGCATAATTGCTCCCCATCGTGAGGTTACTTTTGTTGTCAAGGAGAGTCTTGTCCGGCATCCTCTCTTCGGTCATGTGATGAGATCGAGAGATCCCATTGTGGTGGGAAGGACAGATGCAAGGAAGGACTTTGAAGTTGTTATGGCAAAAGGAATGGAATTACTGTCAAAGGGGATATCGATTATTATTTTTCCCCAGAGCACGCGCAGCGTCGAATTCAAGCCCGAGGAATTTAACTCACTTGGAGTAAAGCTTGCAAAGAAAGCAGGAGTGAATGTTGTTCCTATTGCACTTAAAACCGATTTCTGGGGACAGGGTAAACTGATTAAGGAGCTGGGACCACTTGACAGCAAAAAAATAATCCATTTTAAATTCGGTGAGTCTTTCCCAATAACCAGCCCTGGTAAAGAAGAAAATCAGAGGATTATAGATTATATTAAGGAAGCACTGAAAGAGTGGGAATAGTTATTCCCTCATAAATTATCAGCCACTATATAAACCCCCCTGCCCCCCAAAGGGGGGTCTAATCCTCTGCTCTTAACAAGGTTTAATAAATGGCACAGATTTAGGCCCCCCTCTGGGGGGTTGGGGGGTTAACCTTAAGGATGAAGTGGCATAAATTTTAATAGAGTGTGACCAATAAAATAATTTTAAGTGTATAAGGTACATTTAAAATTATTTTTATTTAAATTTGAAGAGAAGGTAGCATCTCTTTTTTTCCTTAACCTGAACCTCTTGAAATTCGAATAATCAGATATTAATAATTAAAACCACTAATTATGGCAGCATTAGACTGGATTATACTGGTTCTGTTTTTTTCAGGTCTTGTTGGTATTGTACTATGGGTAATAAAACACAAAAAGGACAATACAAGTGATTACTTCCTTTCAGGCAGAAGTGAAACCTGGCTTGCGGTAGGAGCAGCTATTTTTGCGGCAAACATTGGTTCTGAACATCTTGTTGGCCTTTCCAGCGCAGGTGCAGAGAGCGGAATGGCTATGG
Organism: Bacteroidia bacterium; assembly: GCA_041480535.1. Classification (GTDB taxonomy): domain Bacteria; phylum Bacteroidota; class Bacteroidia; order Bacteroidales; family VadinHA17; genus LD21. Next base: position 11,074 of record JBGPAF010000002.1, on the reverse strand, counting down.
CTCACTGGGAAATGCATGGATGGGCAATTTTAATTTTGGGTTGGGTATTTGTCCCTTTCTATCAGCACAGCAAAGTTTTTACTATGCCGGAGTTTCTTAAATTGCGGTATACCAGGGAAACGAGTTCTACGCTTTCAATTATCACATTGATTAGCTATGTTTTGACAAAAGTTTCTGTAACCGCCTTTACCGGTGGTATTTTTCTTCAATCTGTACTTGGTATTGATTTCTGGTACGGGGCAATCGGACTTGTGCTTTTGACTGGAATATTTACTGTTTTAGGAGGTATGAAAGGGATTATGACAATTTCAGTTGTTCAGGCTCCCATTCTCATCCTTGGTGCAATAACAATCCTGATCCTGGGCTTGATTAAAGTTGGTGGCGGAGGGCTTGTCGATGGCTGGCAGAAGCTTGTGGAAATTACAAGCTCAGGTGGCGCTACCAACATGCATCTTTTCCATTTTGATAAAGCTGACCATTGGTACAATGAATTCCCCGGAGCAAGTGTATTTTTTGCTGCTGCCATTATCGGTTTGTGGTACTGGTGTACTGACCAGCATATTGTGCAAAGAGCACTTGCTGCAAAGAATTTAACACAAGCCCGCAGAGGGACAATTTTTGCCGGATTTCTTAAAATCTTACCAGTTTTTATATTCTTAATACCAGGCATGATTGCTGCTGCTTTAAGAACTCAGGGTGTTCTTGCCTTTACTGACAACAACGAAGCTTATGGCACCCTGGTAGGCACCTTATTGCCAATGGGTGTCAAAGGTATTGTTGTTGTTGGATTTATCGCCGCACTTATGACTTCCCTTGCAGCACACTTTAACTCTTCCGCAACCTTATTTACAATTGACTTCTATAAGCCGTACCATCCCAAAGCCAGTGAACATAAACTAGTAGTGATTGGACGTATTGCAACAATAACAGTTGTTTTATTAGGGTTGGTCTGGATACCTATAATGAAAAGCATTGGCTCGGTGCTTTATGATTATCTGCAGAAAGTCCAGTCGCTTATTGCACCTGCTATTGCTGCCGTATTTGTCCTTGGCGTGTTTAATAAAAGGATTACTCCGAAAGCCGGTCAGTGGGGATTAATAATAGGCGCTCTGATTGGTTTCTTCAGACTTGGCTTAATGGTTTTTGATCCGGGTTCACATTATGATAGCATTACAGAAAAATTGGTCACAGATCCTACGCTCCGTTCAGGTATATTTACTATCCTTAATATCAACTGGCTCCAATTCTGTATTGGCCTGTTTCTATTTACAATGTTATTGATGGTTGTGATAAGTTTCTTTACTCCAAAAGCCAGCGAACAGCAATTACAGGGATTAACTTATTTCTCGCAAAGTGCTGAACAGCGTAAAGAAACACGAGATAGTTGGAGTACAATCGATGTAATTACTTCACTTATTGTACTGGCAGCATGTGTTGCATTCTATATTTATTTCTGGTAGGATAGTTCAACTTAAAAAGAAATTAATGATAATTTAACATGGATAATATAAATAATAAAGAAGTTTGGTTCGTCACGGGCAGTCAGCATCTGTACGGACCTGAAACACTCCTTCAGGTAGCAGCTGATTCAAAAGCTATTACAGAAGCTCTTGACAATTCACAGAAAATTCCAGTGAGAGTGATCTTTAAACCGGTACTTACTACTCCCGATTCGATTTTTGAACTCTGCTCCGATGCAAATAATAATAAGAATTGCATCGGGCTGATCACATGGATGCATACATTTTCCCCTGCCAAAATGTGGATCAGGGGACTAAGTGTTCTGAACAAACCGTTCCTGCATTTTCATACCCAGCTTAACAGGGACATACCATGGGACACCATTGATATGGATTTTATGAACCTGAATCAGTCGGCACATGGCGACCGTGAGTTCGGATTCATTGGTTCAAGAATGCGTCTGAACCGGAAAGTTGTTGTAGGGCACTGGGAAGATCCTGAGGCTGTCGATCGCATATCTGTATGGACAAGAGCTGCCGCTGCATTCGATGATGCACGTAATATGAAAATAGCCAGATTTGGTGATAATATGCGTGATGTTGCTGTAACAGAGGGTAATAAGGTCAGCGCCCAGATGAAAATGGGTTACTCTGTTTACGGGTATGGAATCGGAGATCTTGTAGCTGCTGTGAACGCTGCCACTGATACCGAAGTTAATAGCCTGATTGAAGAGTACAAGGCTTCCTATAATCTGACAAGAGATGTTGAAAAGTCTGAAACTCTCAGGGATGCTGCAAAGATTGAAGCAGGAATGAAGAAATTCCTGGAAGCCGGTAATTTCAAGGCATTTACTACGACTTTTGAAGATCTTCATGGTTTGAAGCAATTGCCTGGGCTTGCTGTTCAGAGACTTATGGAAAAAGGTTACGGATTCGGCGCTGAGGGTGACTGGAAAACTGCAGCACTCGTCAGGTCAATGAAAGTAATGGCTTCAAGACTTCCCGGAGGAACTTCCTTTATGGAGGACTATACATACCATCTTGATCCCGCCGGAATGAGGGTCCTGGGTGCCCATATGCTCGAAGTGTGCCCTTCAATAGCTTCTGACAAGCCTTATCTCGAAGTGCATCCTTTATCAATTGGAGGCAAGGCCGATCCGGCCAGACTTGTATTCAAATCTGCTACCGGGAAAGCTATATGCGCTTCACTGATTGATCTGGGCAACAGGTTCAGGATGATAGTGAATAAGGTGGAGATTGTCGATTGTCCCGATATGCCAAACCTTCCGGTGGCAAGCGTTCTGTGGAAGCCAATGCCCGATCTGAAGACCGGGGCAGGAGCATGGATCCTTGCAGGAGGGGCACATCATACAGGTTTCAGTACTGCAATAAATGCTGAATACATTGAAGATCTGTCCGGAATGATGGGAATTGAATTTCTTCTGATAGATGAAAAATGCGATCTAACGGCATTTAAGAAGGAAATCCGGTGGAACGAGATTTATTATCATATTTCAGGAGGCATAATTTAACCTGGTTCTGATCTTGAAGTTTTCTGAACCGATTTTAATCTGAATACATCTTATGAAGCTTTATTCAGAACATCAGAGGCACCTTACTGCTGTTGATTGCATTATTTTCGGGTATGATATTCTTGAAAAAGAAATAAAGCTTCTGTTGATAAAGCGAAGCTTTGAACCAGCCCTCGGTAAATGGTCACTGGCAGGAGGTTTTGTAAAGGAAAATGAAAGTCTCGACGAGGCCGCACAACGCATCCTGCATATGCTTACAGGACTCAGGGATGTCTATATGGAGCAATCATATACTTATGGGAAAATAGACAGGGATCCTGGTGCAAGAGTTATCTCAACATCCTATAATGCTCTTATTAAAATTCAGGATATCGACAGGGAACTAAAAGAAATTAGTGGTGCTCACTGGCAATCCATTGCCCGTCTGCCTCACCTGATTTTTGACCACATGGAAATGGTTAACAGGGCTCTTGTTGAGCTCCAGATGCAAATAAAGATCAAACCTGTTGGCTTTGAACTTTTACCTGAGAAATTTACTCTTGTTCAGCTTCAGGATCTCTACGAAGCCATTTATCAGAGAGATATTGACAAACGGAATTTCAGAAAGAAGATCCTGTCAATGAACATCCTGGAAAAACTGGATGAAAAAGAAAGGGAGACTTCAAAAAAAGGAGCTTTTTACTATAAATTCAACAAGGAACGCTACGAGATACATAAAAAACAGGGATTTGATTTCAGTCTGGATGTCAACTGAAGAAGTGACTAGAGTGCCTAAAGTTTGGAGTACTTAAAGTTATAGGAGTTATGCTGGAAAAATTGAAGAAGATTGTTTTTCAGGCTAATATCGACCTGGTAAAACAAGGACTTGTTATTCACACCTGGGGCAACGTAAGCGGAAGAGACAGGGAAAGCGGACTTATTGTGATTAAGCCGTCAGGTGTAAGCTATTCATCAATGAAAGTCGATGATATGGTTGTCATAGACGGGGAAGGGAATATAGTTGAAGGAAAATGCAAACCATCAACTGATGCTCCCACCCACCTTTTTCTCTATAAAACATATTCTTCAATAGGCGGGGTGGTACATACCCATTCTGCTTATGCTACTGCATGGGCACAGGCGGGTAAGGATATTCCCCCGTTCGGTACTACTCATGCTGATCACTATTATGGAGAGGTTCCATGTACCCGGAAACTCAGTGACAATGAGATTAAAAAGGATTATGAACTGAATACCGGGAAGGTGATCGTTGAGAGGCTTGGTAATAGTGACCCCCTGGCAGTACCCTCAGCTCTGGTAAATTGTCACGGACCATTCTGCTGGGGGCTCGATGCCGGGGAGGCTGTTTACAATGCAGTTGCTCTCGAGGAGATAGCCAGAATGGCATTCTATACGGTGCTTCTGAATCACAGTAAACCTATTGATCAGAATCTCCTTGATAAGCACTTTCAACGCAAGCACGGAAAGAATGCATATTATGGACAGGGGGGAAAGAAATAAAACTAAAATTCAGAATATGACAAGGAAATATGTAATCGGGCTCGATTATGGTACAGACTCGGTCCGTTCAGTTGTTGTTGATACAGACAACGGAGAGACTGTCGGAACATCTGTTTTTGAATATCCCAGATGGAAGAAGGGGTTATATTGCGATCCTTCGGTTAACCGGTTCCGCCAGCACCCTCTCGATTATGTCGAAGGAATGGAGCATTCAATCAGGGAAGCTCTTAAGGGTTTGAGCCCGGATATAATAAGCAACATTGCAGGTATAACAGTTGACACAACAGGATCCACTCCTGTTGCTGTCGACAGAAATGGAGTACCGCTTTCCCTGAACGCCGGATTTGAAAATGATCCTGATGCAATGTTTGTTTTATGGAAAGACCATACTGCTGTAAAAGAGGCTGCAGAGATTAACCAACTTGCCAGATCATGGGGAGGGACCGACTATACCAAATATGAGGGAGGTGTCTATTCATCGGAATGGTTTTGGGCGAAGATCCTTCATGTTATGAGAGCAAATGAAAAGGTAAGGAAAAATGCTTTTTCATGGGTCGAGCATTGCGATTGGATCCCTGCTCTGCTGACAGGGAAAACAGATCCCCTCCAACTTAAAAGAAGCCGGTGTGCCGCAGGACATAAAGCAATGTGGCATAATGACTTCAAAGGTCTTCCGGAAGAAGAATTTCTTGTCAGGCTCGATCCGTTGCTTGCAGGATTGAGAGAAAGATTATTCAGTGAAACATTCACATGCGATGTCAGTGTAGGGGATCTTTCAGATGAGTGGGCCAGGAAACTGGGCCTGCCTGCAGGTGTAAAGGTCGGAGCCGGAGCATTTGATGCTCACCTTGGTGCTATTGGTGGTGAAATAAAACCGTATCAGCTTGTAAAAGTAATGGGTACTTCTACTTGCGATATGCTTGTTTCTCCAATGAATGAGGTTGGCGACAAGCTTGTGGCAGGAATATGCGGACAGGTTGATGGTTCAATAATTCCCGGGATGCTCGGTCTTGAAGCCGGACAATCAGCTTTTGGCGATGTTTATGCATGGTTCGGAAAACTTTTGATGTGGCCTGTCACTGAAGTAATTTCAGCAATGCCCTGGCTCGATGATAAAACAAAAGAAAGGATAAAGATCGAGACTGCTGACAAGATGATTGCCGGGCTCAGTAAGCAGGCAGGATCCATGGCAGATTCTGATACAGCTTTGGTTGCTCTGGATTGGCTGAATGGCCGGCGCACTCCTTATGCCAACCAGGAACTCAAGGGAGCAATAACAGGATTATCCCTTGGTTCTGATGCTCCCAGGATATTTAAATCGCTTGTTGAGGCAACTGCATTCGGATCAAGAATGATTAATGACCGTTTTGAATCAGAAGGAATACGGATTGATGGTGTTATAGCTATAGGCGGCGTTGCTAAAAAGAATCCGTTTGTAATGCAGATAGTTGCCGATGTGCTTAATATGCCGATCAAAGTCGCCAGTTCTGATCAGACATGTGCTCTTGGTTCTGCGATGGCTGCGTCAGTTATGGCCGGTGTTCACAAGGATTTTGGAGCGGCTCAGAAAGCAATGGGAGGCGGATTTGAGAAAGAGTACAAACCAAATCCCAAAAGAGCCAGGAGATATGAAGAGCTTTATCTTAAGTATAAGAAACTTGGATCCTTTATAGAAAGTGATTTAAAATTGTAATAAGTCAAATATGAAAAAAATACGGTTAATTTTTACCTGTCTGGTAATTCTGGCAGGTATTACATCTTATGCACAAAAAGAAAATCTTGTCACTGTCAATCAGTTTGTGGTAGTTGCCAACAATCCTGGTCCGGTTATCAGCAAGGATATTTACGGCCACTTTTCGGAACATCTCGGAAGATGTATTTACGAAGGTCTCTGGGTAGGATTGAATTCAAAGATCCCAAACACTTATGGAATCAGGAATGACGTTCTTTTTGCCCTGCGCGAAATAAAGGTCCCAAACCTGAGATGGCCGGGCGGATGTTTTGCCGACACTTACCACTGGAAAGACGGTATTGGTCCTCAGGAAAAACGGGCTTCAATTGTCAATACCCACTGGGGAGGCGTGACCGAAGATAATTCCTTCGGAACCCACGAATTCATGAAGCTTACTGAACTTCTTGACTGCGATGCTTATATAAATGGCAACGTTGGTTCAGGGACTGTCAGGGAGATGGCTGAATGGGTTGAGTACCTCACATCCGGCGCTGATAGTCCTATGACAAGGCTCCGCAAGGAAAACGGCAGGGAACAGCCGTGGAAAGTAAAATATTGGGCAATAGGCAACGAGAACTGGGGCTGCGGGGGCAATATGACTGCCGAATTCTATACCGATGAAATGAGACAGTTTTCCACATACCTAAATAACTATGGCGACAACAGGCTTTACCGGGTGGCCTGCGGACCTTCCGATTTCAATGTTGAATGGACAGAGACCCTGATGAAGGATCCGGCATCGCGAGGAAGATTCCAGGGATTGTCAATTCATTATTATTCAGTTCCCGATGGATGGAACACCAGCAAAGGATCTGCCACCAATTTTGATGAAAACCAATGGTTTAAGACTATGAGGGCCAACCTTCAGATGGATCAGGTAATAAAGGGACATGAGGCAATAATGGACCGCTATGATCCTCTGAAGACAAAAGGACTTGTTGTTGATGAATGGGGCAACTGGTACGATGTTGAACCTGGCACAAATCCGGGATTTTTGTACCAGCAAAACACTCTCAGGGACGCTTTGACAGCAGCAATTCATCTGAATATTTTCAACCAGCACGCCGAAAGGGTTAAAGTTGCAAACATTGCGCAGATGGTTAACGTCCTGCAATCAGTGATTCTGACAAAGGATGATAAAATGGTGCTTACTCCAACATATCATGTTTTCAGGATGTTCAGGGTCCATCAGGAGGCTCAGCTTCTTAGAACTGACTTGAGATGTGAAGATTATACGTTTGGTGACAGGAAGATCCCGGCAATATCTGCATCAGCATCAGTGGATAAGGATGGCAAGGTGCATATTTCACTCGCCAACCTTAATCCAAACAAATCAATTATGGTTACTTGTCCTGTTATCGGTGAAACCTATAAAAAGGTAACAGGCGAGGTGCTCACTTCAGATGCAATTAACGCAATGAACACATTTGAGGCTGGCGATAAGGTTAGACCTTTGGCTTTTAATGGATTTACTTATAAAGACGGAGTTCTGACAATTACAATGCCTTCAAAATCGGTGGTGGTGCTGGAGTTAACGAAATGACCTATGAAAAAACTCTTTCAACAGATATTATTGATCACAACAGCTTCATTGCTGATTGCCGGGTGCGGTAAAAATCCTGATGCAGATTACCCTATTCAGCCTGTTCCGTTTACATCCGTTAAGCTTACAGATAACTTCTGGGCCCCACGTATCAGGAAGAATGCAACCGTAACAATTCCAATAGCATTTTCCTATTGCGAATCATCCGGCAGGGTAAAAAACTTTGAGATTGCTGGCGGTCTTGACACCGGCAATTTTAAAACTATTTATCCTTTTGATGATTCTGACATTTATAAAATCATCGAAGGCGCAAGCTATTCTATGCAAACATATCCTGATCCTAAGCTTGAGTCATATCTTGATACACTCATTTATAAAATAGGACTTGCCCAGGAGGATGACGGTTATCTTTATACAAACAGAACTATTTCTGAAATGCATGGAGGAAAAGGATTGCATGAGTGGGCAGGCAAAAACAGGTGGGAGCTCGATTCCATTCTCAGTCATGAACTTTATAATCTGGGTCATTTGTACGAAGCTGCAGTTGCTCATTACCAGGCAACGGGTAAGCGCTCACTTCTTGACATTGCCATTAAGTCTGCGGATCTGGTGAATAAAGATTTTGGTCCTGAAAAGGTAAAAGTATATCCCGGCCACCAGGTAATTGAGATGGGACTCGTAAAGCTCTACAGGGCTACAGGTGAGAAGAAGTATCTTGATCTTGCAAAATTTTTCCTTGATATCCGGGGCCCGAAGGGAGACGCATATAACCAGGCAGATAAAAAAGTTGTTGATCAGACTGAAGCAGTGGGTCATGCTGTCAGGGCAACTTATATGTATTCAGGGATGGCAGATATAGCAGCTATTGAAAAAAATGATGCATACCTGAATGCGATAACCAGAATCTGGGAAGATATTGTCTATGGGAAGATTTATTTAACCGGAGGGATCGGAGCAACAGGCGGAAATGAAGGATTTGCCGATCCGTTTGTTCTGCCGAATATGTCGGCCTATTGCGAAACATGTGCTTCAATAGGAGATATATTTTTCAATCACCGGTTGTTTCTTCTGCATGGAGACGGAAAATACATGGATATTCTTGAAAAGACCTTATATAATTCCATGCTTTCGGGAGTCTCCCTTTCAGCCGACAGGTTTTTTTATCCCAATCCTCTGGAGTCAAGTGGTCAGCATGAGCGTCAGGCCTGGTTCGGCTGTGCCTGCTGTCCATCGAATGTGGCAAGATTTGTTCCTGCAATTCCTGGGTATATCTATGGGGTGACAAAGGATGAACTGTATGTGAACCTTTATGTCTCAAATGATGCAGATATTACACTTGGGAACAGGAATATTAAAGTATCCCAGAATGCTGATTTCCCGTGGAATGGCAAGGTTGAAATGACAGTTGACCCGGAATCACAGGGCAGATTTAAACTGAAGCTTCGTATTCCGGGATGGGCTCGTAATGAGGCTATTCCGGGAGGTCTTTACAAATTCACAGATCAGAATGATGAATCCTATGTACTTTCCGTAAATGGAAAAACAATGACTCCCGAAATAGAAAATGGATATGCTGTTATTAACAGAAAATGGAGCAAGGGAGATAAAATCCTGCTCGATCTGCCAATGCCCCTTAGGGAGGTGATAGCTGATGAGAGGATTAAGGATGATATTGGCAAAGTATCTGTTCAGAGAGGTCCGGTTATCTATTGCGCTGAATGGGCGGATAATAAAGATGGGAAAGTGCTAAACCTGGTAATTGACAAGAGTTCAGCTTTTTCGACTGAATTTGTTCCTGATTTGCTTGACGGAACCCAGATTATTAAAACTTCAGGCATACAAACAAAGAAGACCCTCGAAGGAAAAATTGAAAATCTTGAAAAAGAACCTGTTACGCTTATCCCGTACGCTTTATGGAACAACCGTGGTCCGGGTCAGATGATGGTATGGCTTCCCGCAACAACTGAAAGCTCAAAACCTCTTACGGTTAATTGATTTGGATTTTCAGAAATACATATTAAATCATTCGAATATGAACAGACTTTTTCTCCCTGGTCTTTTATTAATTCTTTCTGTATCTTCTTTTTGCTGCAAAAATAATTCCACTTCTGAAATTTATGTTAATGACAAAACAGGGAACGACACATATACCGGTACACTTAAGAGACCTCTAAAAACAATTTCTGAAGTAAACAAACGTCTTCAGCAAAAACCCTTAAGCATCTTTTTTACTGGGGGTCAGGTTTTTGAAGGAACTCTGGTCCTAAATAATATTCAGAGTAATGATTCTATTCCTATTGTCATTGGATCATATGGTGAAGGAAGAGCAGTAATCAATGGTGGCAGCAAAGAATCAATACGTATAGAAAACTGCAAAAATATCCGTGTTGAAAATCTTGATTTGAAAGGCAGCGGCCGAAAAGAAGGGAATTCAACAAACGGACTTCAATTAATTACAAGCACCGGTTGTGCTGTTGAAAATGTTTATGCTGAAGGGTTCCAGAAATCAGGCATTGATTTATACAACTGCAATGATGTTAAAGTCTTAAAGGTGATCGCATTCGGGAATGGGTTCTGCGGTATTAATGTAATGGGTTCGCATCAGGATTCATCTGGAAATATCATGATTCGCGACTGTAAAGCCGAAAATAATCCGGGCGATCCGACTATGCTCGATAATCACAGCGGGAACGGAATTCTTGTCGGAGTATCTGACAGCGTAATAATAGATCATTGCACTGCAACCAATAACGGTTGGGATATGCCACGTCAGGGGAACGGGCCTGTCGGCATATGGACGTGGCAAAGCGATCATATCACAATTCAGTATTGCATAAGCTATAGTAACAAAACATCAAAGGGCGGCAAAGACGGAGGAGGATTTGATCTTGACGGCGGTGTTACCAATTCATTAATACAATACTGCCTGTCGTATGATAACCAGGGTGCAGGCTACGGATTATTTCAGTATCCAGGTGCTTCAAACTGGTCAAATAATGTGATCCGTTACTGTGTCAGCATTAATGATGCCAATACTACAGAAGGATCAGGAAGCTTTTTTATATGGAATGGATCAAATGAAAGCAAACAGCTTACCGATTGTTATATTTATAATAATGTCGCTTACAGTTCATCAGCTCCGGTGATCAGCTTTGAGAATGCTTCTGACCATGAGAATTTTTATTTCTGCAATAATATTTTTCTGGGATCAGATCAGCTGATCAGCGGAATAAACAAGGGCAGCAAATTTTTAGGAAACATATGGTGGAGTGTAGGAGGCACCATAAAATTCATGGAATATAATTCT
>JBGPAF010000001.1:0-17693 GCA_041480535.1 Bacteroidia bacterium | reverse complement strand
GGATTTCTGATCAGCTGGGAAAATCAATCAGAAAAAATCTCAAAAGGAGAAACCGTGCTGATACCGGCGATGATCAGCGATGTTGTTCTTGTACCTGAACCTGAAGCAACAATACTTGAAATATATATTAATAATAAAGGTGTAAAGTAAGAATCAGTAAAAAGCGGTTATGATAAAAGTCAATTCTTCAGTCCTGATATTTTTTCTTTTCCTTTTAGCAGCCGGTTGTGCAGGAAAAGGATCATCGAAAAAGGAACCGATTGCCGGAACAGATACTCTGACAGTACCTGATACTGGTTATACCGGGATTAAACAATACTTTAGCGGAAATCTGCTTTTAAGGGAAGTTACTTTCAGGAATGGTGTAAGACAGGGAGTGATGAAGACATACTACCAGGGAGGTCAGCTTTATCAGACATACTGGTATGAGAATGGGCTTCGTGAGGATTCTGCAAAGTGGTATTACCTTGAGGGACAGGTATTCCGGTCAACACCGATGAAACATGATACTATTGATGGCACTCAAAAACAATATTACAGGAATGGCCGTCTGAGGGCACAAATAAGCTATATCAAGGGATTGCGCACTCCCAAACTTGAGGAGTACACCCAGGATGGAAAGCTGATAGGTGATTATCCTGAAATAAATTACAGTATAATTGATAATTACAATGCAGACGGAAAAATCAGGATCAACCTGGAATTATCCGAAAGATCTAAAAAGGTGAAGTTTTACCGCGGAGAATTTACAGGCGGCGTATTTGATACTGTAAAATGTTTGCGTATTAAGAGTGTCAACGGGAAGACCTTCCTGGATCTGAAAAAGAGCGAAACAACACGGGTGGATTATGTCGGCATCATTGCTGTTTGCCTTACTGATTTCGGAAATAATTATTTGACTTACAAGAAGATAGCTCTGCCTTATAAAGACCTCGAATAAGGACAATAATCATGATAATCCATTCAGCAATATTTACAAAAAGCAGTGTTTCACTGAAGCAATGCCCCGACCCTGTAAAGCCTGAATTCGGATTTATCGGACGTTCAAATGTCGGAAAATCCTCACTTATCAATTTGATTACCGGCTACTCCCGGCTGGCTAAAATATCAGGTAGTCCCGGGAAAACAAGAACAATAAATCACTTTCTGATAAATGATAGCTGGTATCTTGTGGATCTTCCTGGCTATGGTTATGCCAGAGTACCCATTAAGATGAGGGAAAAATGGAACAAAGCAACCGAAGAATTTATTCTAAAAAGGGATAATCTGTTCTGTCTGTTCGTTCTTATCGATTCAAGACATAAGCCCCAGAAATCAGATCTGTCATTTATGGAGTTCTTAGGTAGGAATAACATTCCATTTGCAAGGGTCTTCACTAAAAGCGATAAGCTTTCGGCCGGTTCTCTTGAGAGATCAGTCCATTATTATGACAATGAGATGCTTAAGATATGGGAAATGCTCCCGGAAACTTTTATTTCATCAATCGTAAACAAAACAGGGAAGGAAGAGATCCTTAACTTCATTGAAGAAACTATCAACAATTTTTCAAACCTGGTCTGATGTCTTCCGGAATTTATAATTTTGTAAATTATAGATCTCTTAATAAAAACAGCAAAATCACAGGATAATGTACGGTAAGGCACCCTTGAAAATTTATTCCTGCAGGGCTTCCAGGTATCTTGCTCAACGGATTGCAGATGAGCTTGGCATAGCACTGGGAAAAAGTTCAGTAACCGAATTCAGCGATGGAGAGTTTCAACCATGTTTTGACGAATCAGTCAGAGGGGATATGGTTTTTATCATCCAGTCAACAAATCCACCAGCTGATAACCTGTTTGAACTTCTCCTGATGATCGATGCTGCCAAAAGAGCATCAGCATATAAAGTAATTGCAGTAATCCCTTATTTTGGTTTTGCGAGGCAGGACCGGAAAGACAGGCCGCGGGTCTCTATCGGATCAAAATTGTCAGCTGACCTGCTTGGAACGGCAGGTGTTGACAGGATCATTACCATGGATCTGCACGCCGATCAGATACAAGGTTTCTTTAATGTCCCGGTCGATCATCTTTATGGATCAGCGATTTTCGCTCCTTATATCGAAAAACTGAAACTTGAAAGTCTTACCGTTTCGGCACCGGATATGGGTGGGTCAAAAAGAGCCAATGCTTATTCAAGACATCTTCAGTCTGAAATGGTGTTATGCTATAAGCTCCGCAAGAAACCGAATGTCATTGAGGAAATGTCGGTCCTGGGTGACGTGGAAGGCAGAAATGTTGTGATCATCGATGATATGGTTGATACTGCCGGCACTCTTGTCCTTGCCGCACAGAAGATGCATGAGAAAGGGGCAAGAAGCATCAGGGCCTTTGCAACACATCCAATCCTTTCAGGCAATGCCGTGGAAAGAATAGACAAGTCGCCTATAACCGAACTTGTCGTTACCGATTCTGTTCCATTCGTAAATACATCAGACAAAATTAAAGTGCTGTCAATCGCTGAAATTTTTGCTACCACCATCCAGGCTGTAAATCTTAATCAGTCTATCAGCACAAATTTTGTATTCTGAATCCTTTGTAATATATTTGCACTCCGTTTTTTTATGTCAAACGTGTAATGGGGAGTTATTACGGTGATAACTCTGAGTAGCACAATAACTTTTATCAAATGAAGACACTCGAAATCAAAGGAACTTTCAGAAAAGAACTTGGAAAGAAGAGCTCAAAAATAGCAAGGAAAGAGGGTAATGTACCCTGTGTAATTTATGGTAAAGAGCAAAATATTCATTTCCAGGTACATGAGAACAGTTTTAAAAACCTTGTCTATACCCCCGATGCTCATATTGTTAAACTGGACCTTGAAGGTAAAGAGTACAAGGTTGTTCTGCAGGATATCCAGTTCCATCCGGTAACTGACAAAATATTCCATGTCGACTTTATTGAGATCTTTGATGATAAACCAATTGTAATTAGTCTTCCTATTAAAATAACCGGTGACTCAGTCGGAGTAAAAGCCGGAGGCAAGCTCAGGATCAAAAAGAGACATCTTAAAGTTAAAGGAAACGCAAATGATATACCTGAATTTCTGCTGATCGACATCACGGATGTTAAGATACACCATTCAGTTAAAGTAGGTGATCTCTCTTATGACAAAATTGAATTAATTGACCCGAAGATCACTACAGTCCTTTCTGTCGCAACTTCACGTGTTGTTCAGAAAGAAGAAGAAGTTGAAGGCGCTGAAGGTGCTGCTAAACCTGCAGGTGAAGGTGCTGAGGGTGCTGCTCCGGCTGCTGCTGCGGCTGCCGCTCCTGCTGATGTAAAAGCCCACCCTGAGGGGAAAGGCCACACTGAGGGAAAAAACAAATAACCCGGAATTCGTTTCAATAATCAGGCACAATGAAATATCTGATAGTTGGCCTGGGAAATATTGGTGAAGAGTACATTAATACCCGGCACAATATTGGTTTTACGATTCTAGATGCTTATGCTGAAGCATCAGGTGCTGTTTTTGCCGACCGCCGATATGGTGCTGTCTGTGAGACAAAGTATAAAGGAAGAACCTTCATACTTCTTAAACCATCAACATTTATGAATCTTAGCGGCAACGCTGTCAGCTACTGGTTAAAGAAGGAAAAAATCCCTGTCGAAAATCTCCTGGTGATTGTTGACGACATCGCATTGCCCCTGGGAAGCATAAGGATGAAGCCAAAGGGAAGTGACGGTGGCCATAACGGCCTTTCACATATAAACACAATCCTCTCAACTTCTGAATACACGAGGATCAGGGTCGGTATAGGAAACGGGTTCAGGAAAGGCTCACAGGTAAATTATGTTCTGGGAAAATGGCGCCCTGAAGAAAAGACACTCATTGATGAGAGAATTGCAGTAGTTGTCGAAATGATCAAATCATTCGGAACCGTCGGTACGGAACTGACGATGACAGCTTTTAACAGATTAGCAAAGGTACCGTCCAGGGGTGATGATGAAGCAGATAAGGTAAAAACTGAACCGCATTAAATCATTATTCCGACGTGTCAGAAACCAACTCAGTAAGGGTCGACAAGTTTCTCTGGTCAGTAAGAATCTATAAAACCAGGAGCATAGCTTCAGATGCCTGCAGAAGAGGCCGGATCATAATAAATAATATCCAGGTTAAACCATCTAGACCTGTATTCAAAGATGAGATAATCTCTGTTAAGAAGCTCGCGGTTATTTATACCTACCGTATTATAGAACCTGTTGAAAACCGTGTCTCTGCCAAGCTTGTAAATAATTACATCCAGGATCTTACACCAGGGGAAGAAAAAACAAAGCTCGATGTCAGGCATGCCGGATTCAGCAGTTACAGGGAAAAAGGCACAGGAAGGCCAACAAAAAAAGAGAGAAGGAATCTTGACAGGTTCATCGACAATTTTGACCATCTTTAAGTGGTGGTAAAAAGACGTATTATTACCTTAAAAAATCATTAATTTACTCAGGACATTAATAACTGCAAGCCATTTTTTCTAACTTGCAGTAATCTTTTTTATTGGTTTTATACTGAATTAACCAGCCTGTTACTGACAATTTACCTGATTGAATGGGGAAGGAAAACATTGAGAAGCATTCTGCACGCTATGCACTTTTTAAGCAGGCTGTTGCTTTCTGGCATGATAAGATTTTCTACAGGAAAATAATTGTCATAGGCGTCGAAAATATAAATCCTGACGATAGTCTGATTTTTGCGCCTAACCATCAGAATGCCCTTATGGATGCGCTGGCTGTTCTTTTCACACACAAGGGACAGCCCGTTTTCCTGGCCAGGGCCGATATATTTAAAAAGAAAACAATTGCTTCTTTTCTTTATTTCATTAAGATACTTCCTGTTTACAGGATCAGGGACGGGTTCAGCACCCTGAAGGCCAATGACGAAATATTCCTCAAAACGATCGATGTCTTAAAGAATAAAAATGGTCTTGTCATTCTTCCTGAAGGCGATCATGCTGGTTTCAGAAGACTCAGGCAGTTAAAGAAGGGAATCTGCAGAGTTGCTTTCCAGGCCGACGAAGCAACAGACTTTAAGCTGAGAATCAAGATCATACCTGCCGGTATAGAATATTCAAACTATAGCAGGTTGAGGCAGGTGCTTACTGTTGTTTATGGCAAACCAGTGGAAGTTTCAGAGTATCATCAGCTGTATAGGGATAGCCCTGAAAAAGCCCTTAACGTACTCAGGGACAGACTCTCTACTGAAATCAAAAAAATTATGGTCCACATTGAATCAGAGGATGATTACGAGGCAATTGATGAGCTGAGAAGTATAATTAACGGAAGATACAGTGACGATATTAAGTACCCTAAACTTTACAGGGACAGAAACCTGATTGACAAGCTTAACATTTTGAAAGTATCTGATCCACAAACATATAATAAAATATGCTTATTAAGCCTGCAGGTTAAAAAGAAAGCCAAAGATCTGAATATAAGCTACAGGTTGCTTGAAAAGAAAAAACACCCGCTGGGTTGGCTGATTGCCGGAATGGCAGGACTTTTACTTACTTTTCCTGTCTGGTTATTCGGCAATATTTTTACTTTGACGTTCCTTTCTTTGCCTGAATTGCAGATACGGAAAACCAAAGATCTGCAATTTCACTCTACTATCCGGTTTGGAATATCCCTGGCCCTTGCATTTGTTTTTTTACCCATTTACTTAATCATTTCCCTGATTATTTTTTCCCCCTGGTGGCTGGCAATAGTAATCTTTCTAACTATCCCGGTTTCAGGAATATTTGCCTGGAACTATAATAAATTGTTCCGAAGAATAATCGGAGGTTTCAGGTTAAGAAAGCATATCCATAAAAATAACGCCGGGTACTCTGAACTAAGGAAAAACTTTGATGAATTGATTAAACTGGTTTCAGCTATACAGGATGATGAAAAATAATTTGTTCAAAGGTAAAGTGGTCTGGATAACCGGAGCTTCATCTGGTATCGGTGAGGCTCTTGTTTATGAATTTGTGGAACGGGGAGCAAAAACAATTATATCATCGAATGATCCTGCAGGACTGGAACGTGTAAAAAAAGCATGCGATAAAAATCCGGAGATGGTAATATGTGCTCCATTCGATCTGTCAGAGACATCAGAAATAGAAAAACTTGTTGAACAGCAGATCAATGCATCAGGACAAATCGATTACCTGATAAACCTGGGCGGGATCAGCCAGAGGTCAAAAATAATTGAAACACCCCTGTGGCTTGACAGGAAAATCTTTGAGGTAAATTATTTCGGGACAATTGCCCTTACCAAGGCGGTTCTGCCATATATGATAAATAAAAAATCAGGTCATGTCCTTGCAACCAGCAGTATTTCAGGAAGATTCGGATTCCCGTTAAGGTCGGCTTATTCGGCATCAAAACAGGCCCTTCATGGGTTCTTCGAAACACTCTTTCTTGAGAATAAAGCAAATAATATAAGATCCTCTGTAATAATTCCAGGAAGGGTAAGAACACAGATTTCACTGCATGCTCTTGATAATGAAGGAAAAGAATACGGAAAGATGGATGACGGACTGGCAAAAGGATTGTCCTCTGAAAAAGCAGCAAAAATCATAATCAGAGGGATAATTAAGAACAAACGGGAAATACTGGTAGGAAGGAGTGAAATGACATTGTTGTACATAAGGCGTATCTTTCCATGGCTCTTTTTCAGAATAGCAGACAAAGTAAAATCAACATGAAAATTCAAAATGACTAAAATAAAAGGATATCATCTGGGCGGAATTCAACAGATAGGAATCGGCGTTAAGAAACTGGAAGACGCATGGGACTGGTATATCAGGATATTTGGCATGGATTGCCGGATTTTTGAGGATGAGACAGAGGCAAAGCTTATGCTTCCCTATACGGGAAATAAACCTCAGAGCAGACATGCTGTACTTGCTTTAAATCTTCAGAGCGGAGGAGGTTTCGAGGTATGGCAGTACAAAGGAAGAGAACCTGCAGAGATCAGGGAAGAGATAAGGATTGGCGATCTCGGGATCCTTGTCTGTAAAATGAAAGTTAAAAATATCGATGCAGCGTATTCTTACTTCAAAAAGAATAGCGTTAATCTTGTTGTTGATCCTGTAAAAGATCCCTCAGGTAATAAGACCTTCTTTCTGAAAGATCCATATGGAAATATTTTTCAGATGGTTGAAGCCAATGACTGGTTCATGAATGAAAATAAAGTGAGCGGCGGTTCATATGGAGCAATAATTGGTGTCTCGGATATTGAAAGGTCAAAAGTGGTCTATTCAGATATTCTTGGATATGATGAGGTTGTATATGATCACACAGCAGCTTTCCCTGATCTTATAAACCTTCCCGGAGGGAAAAATGAATTCAGGAGGATTCTTCTTAAAAGATCAAACCCATTTTCAGGGTCTTTCAGCAGAGCATTAGGTCAGAGTGTAATAGAACTTGTAAGTTCTGTCGGGAATCCGGGTAAAAGAGTATTCATGGACCGCTTCTGGGGCGATCCTGGTTTTATTCACTTATGCTATGATATGTGGGGTATGGATGAACTTAAGGAATATTGTACCAACAATGGATTTCCATTCGTTGTCGACAGCAAACAGAGCCATCAGGGTAATAGTTTTGACATGGGTGATGCGGCAGGTCATTTTGCTTATATTGAGGATCCCGATGGTGTGTTGATCGAATTTGTTGAAACTCATAAATTGCCAATACTTAAAAAACTTGGCTTGAATCTTGACCTCAGGAAAAGAAATTCTTACAAACCCCTTCCTTCCTGGATGCTGAAAGCACTTAAATTTTCGAAAGTGAAAAAGCCATAAATATTCAATCAGAGGGATTAAACTTCAGGAAGTTGGCTTAAATACCAGCTTCCTTTTTCTTTTCAACTTCCTTAAAAACTCTCATTATGTTTCCTCCCCATATCTTTGCAATATCAGCTTTTGAGTAACCACGCTGCAATAATTCGATGGTGATATTTTTCATTTCAGCTACGGTTTTGCATCCTTCAACGCCGCCGCCGCCGTCAAAATCGGTACCGATACCTGCATAATCTACCCCTATAACCTGAACTACGTGGTCAATATGATCCACAACATCCTTTACTGTTGCAAGCTTTTCGTATTTATCCTGGATCGCCCTGTATTCTTCACGAACCAGTTTCTTTTTATCTTCCGGGAGAGTATCATAATCACCATACCTCTCTCTTAAATCTTTAAGTTTTGCGTCAAGTTCAGGATTGGGATCAGGTGTCTTAATATATTCACTGAGTATGCAAATCTGAATAACACCTCCATTCTCCTTAAGCGCAAGAAGCATATCATCAGTAAGATTCCTTGGACTTTCGCATAATGCCCTGCATGATGAATGTGATGCAATTACAGGAGCTGTTGATGTTTCAAGAACATCAGAAAATGCCTTGTCGGAGATATGTGAAACGTCAATCATCATTCCAAGACGGTTCATTTCCTTTACAACTTCCCGTCCAAATGGCGAAAGACCATTATACTCCGGGCCTTTGGAATCGGTTGATGAATCACAAATATCATTGTTTCGTGTATGCGCCAGAGTAATATATCTTGCACCCTGTTCGTAGAGTTCCTTTACCCGTCTGATATCTTTCCCTATCGGATAGCCGTTTTCGATCCCGATAAAAGCTGCAATTTTCCCCGCCTTCTTTAATCTGTAGGCATCCTCCGGGGACAAAGCAATTTCTGCCAGAGATGAATTCTTTTCTACATTTTTGTGAATGGATTCCAATGTTTTAAGAGCATAGCTGTACACTTCATTGTATGCACTGTCGTTCCGTGGTCCTTGTCCTGTAAAAACAGCAAAAAATTCAGCATCAAGACCGCCCTCAATCATTCTGGGAAAATCAACGCACCCTTCAGAGTGGCGCTCTCCAAGGTCATAATTTAAACTGACCATGTCCATAGGAGTATCACAGTGTGTATCAACAGAAAGCGTTTTCTGGTGGATCTTTTCTGCCAGTTTTATCAGTTGTTTTTCATTATTGCTGCAGCCTGGCAATAGAAAAATGAAAAGCGACAAGCATAAGATTTTTTTCATTCCTGATCTGAGGTTTGTTTGTCCTGCAAGTTACTAAATTGACAGATCAAAAAGTCTGATAACCTGCGTTTAACACATTTTAACAATGCAAAAAGCCCCGACGTGTGAGTCGGGGCAGCCATGAAAAGAATGGAAAAATTGCTTTTGGACAGTAAAAGCTTCTTTCTAAAGTATTACACTTTAAGTATCCTTGAATATTCTTCTTTACTTTGTTCAGGAAATAAATCCGGTATTCTGCTGTTTCAGGTTTAATAACTCGTAAATCTACAAAATTATTTTGCAAAAAACAATAAAATCACCTTCAATTTTACCTTCCGGTTGAAAAGAGTGAGTTATTTTTATGGTGCTTTTTTTCTGGTCGTTACAAACAGATCAACCACCCTGATACTTTTTTGCGTCAAATGAATAAATACACAATTACAGCTCTTTCTGTTTGCGGCGGAGTTTTATCCGGACTGGCATGGACTGAATGGTGTCCGGGACTTATCCTGCTGTGCTCATTCGTTCCGTTCTTTATTATTGAGAACCACCTATATGAGAACAAAAGGAGATATTCTCCAAATGCCTGCTTTTTATCACTCCTTCCCGGCTTTGTTATTTTTTCCATTCTGACTCTCGGATGGATAAGAGTGATAAGCATGACTGCAGCTATATGCGTGATTCTAACTACAGCATTTCTTATGGCATTTACAATGTGGCTTGCACACAGGATAAGGTTAAGAGAAGGAGACGTTCAGGGCTATATGTCGCTCATAGCTTTCTGGCTCACACTTGAATTCTTATGCCTGAGAATTCCTGTACTCTCTCCATGGATTAACCTTGGGAACGGACTATCGAAAGATATTCTGTTCATTCAATGGTATGAAGTCACCGGTACTGCCGGGGGAACTTTGTGGATATTTCTTTCAAATTTGTTCTTATTCAGGCTTCTGGTCACTCTGTTTTCAAAAAACAGGAAAAGACTTTTGTACATATCAGTGTGGCTGATGATAGTTATAGTGCCCTCAGTAATCTCCATAATAAGGTATAAAACAATTAATCACTCTTCAGGTTATGAAGAAGAGGTTGTGATAGTCCAGCCAAATTTCGACCCTTATGGAGAAAAGTTTACACTTCCCTTTGAAAAGCAGCTCGAAAAAGTAATTAGTATGGCTGAACCTTTTATTTCGGATAATACCTGCTGGCTTGTAACACCCGAAACCACAATTGATGACCCGGCCGATGAAGACAGCCTAATTGATAACAAGTACATCAAAATGATAAAGGACTTCATAAAAGCCCGGCCATCAGTAAGTGTTGTAACGGGAATGGTCAGTTTCAGCTCAGCTTCCCGCGCGACAAGAACCGGATCATCGTCAGACACCAGAAGCTATTATAATTCAGCTATGAAAATTGACACGGGTGCTGTTGTTGAAATATACCACAAATCAAAGCTTGTACCCGGATTCGAGTACATTCCCTCTAAGGGCTTTTTCGGACTAATAAGCCGGTTAATGCCTGAACTTGGGGGCTTAAACAGGGGCTATTCCACACAGGATGCCAGAACCTGTTTCGAAAATGCGGACAAATCACAAAAAATCGCTCCTGTTATATGTTACGAATCAGTTTTCGGAGAATATATTACAGATTATATCAGAGACGGTGCTGGAGCAATTTTTGTAATTACAAACGACGGCTGGTGGAAAAACACAATTGGTTATAAACAGCATCTTTCCTATTCTTCACTACGGGCGATCGAGACCCGCAGACCGGTTATACGATCGGCTAATACGGGCATCTCCTGCTTTATTGATATCAGGGGGAAAATCATCCAAAAAACCGGGTGGTGGGTTCCATCTGTCATTAAAGGCACTTTTAATTATGAATACCGTATAACACCTTATGTCAGGTTTGGTGATTATCTTCTGTACATGGCATGTGTAATCAGCATTCTTACATTAGTGATGGTTTTTGTTTACAGGCCTTTCCGCAATAAAATAAAATAGTTTATAACAGGGGTGTAACATTCCAGTTTTATCTTCGTCTTTATTCTGAAGTTCAACCTGGTTATAACCATTATTATGAAATACAAAAGCATATTATTTATCGGCTTAATATTATTACTGGCCTGTCCCCTGACGGCTCAGCCAGTATCCGAAAAAAGAAGCTTCATAAGATCTATGCCTCTTGAAAAAAATGCCAGGCTCGAAATAAAAAATAAGTACGGAGATATTCATCTTACCTCATGGAACAAAGATTCTGTCAATATCATGGCTGAAATTGAAGCTTTCGCCCCGAATCATTCAAAGCTTGAAAATATGCTTGACGGAGTTGAAATAATTATCACCGGCTCCGGATCTGTTGTAAGGGCAGAAACAGAATTTGGACGTGAGATTACTGAATTCCTTGAGAGTCTTAAGGGATTGACTGAAAAAATCATTGAGTATGAATCCAGGGTACAGATCAACTATTATATAAACATCCCTGATTATGTGGATATTAATATTGAAAACCAGTTTGGAGATATTAGTATGGAAAATAATACAGGAGTCATTTCAGTTGATCTTGCCAATGGTGATTTCAAAGCTAATTCCCTGAACAGGATATCAGAATTCTCCTTCGACTTTGGTGATGCCGAAATAGGCTCCGTCAAATCCGGTAAGATCAACACATCCTTCTCCAGGTTTGTGATAAGTGAAAGCGGCGATCTGTCAATAAACTCAACATCAGGAAGATTTGAACTCGGCAAAACAGAAAAAATCAATATTGAATCCAGAAGGGATAAGTTCTTCATCGGAAATATTGCCGTAATGAACGGAATATCATACTTCACCGATTACCATATTGAAAACCTTTCAGGGAATACTGATCTTACTTTGAAATACGGAAGCTTCAATGCAGAAAGTATTGGAGCCCGTTTTGAAGATATCAATCTGACTTCGGCATATTGCGATATCACATTGGATTTTGATCCCTCCGCATCCTGTGAATTTGAAATAAGGTACACAAATGCATTTGTAGTTATCCCTGACAAAAATATTAAATCAGAAAAGGAGACTTTAAATGAAGATAAGAAGGAATACCTGATTACCGGTACTCTCGGCAATAACCCCGGCTCAAGAAAAGTTGAGATCGATGCCACAAGGGGAAATATCTACTTAAAATAAAGGTCCACTCCCTCATCAAGCCATTTTTTGTACTCCTCCACATTCAAATTTGTAGGCATCGGCTTATTCAGCGGGTTACCTTCATGATCAGTAATCACATAAAGAGGAAGCGCATTTGTATTGAATCTGGAAATCTCAAGATCTTCATTGATCTTCCCGATGGTTTTCTTTACTTTGCCGTCGACTGAAGATGTAATCCATTTGCTTTCAGGTAATAATGTCCTGTCATCAGCATACAGGGCCACGATTACAAAATCATCTCTAAGCCTCCTCAGCACTTCCGGATCGGACCATACTTTTGCTTCCATTACTTTACAATTGGCACAGGCATGCCCTTTAAAGTCAAGAAAGACCGGCTTCCCCTGCTCTTTCGCGCATTGCAGCCCCTGTTCAAAGTCATAATAACCTTCCAGAGCAAGCGGCATATCAAAAATATCACTATACAATGGTTCTGAACATAGTTTGCTTGATAAAACCGAAGGCAAAGCAGGTGCGTTCATTGATTTATTCTCTGATACAATCTTCGATAAGTTGAATTTTGATGTTTCAGGAGATGGAAGCATTGCGGATAATCCTTTAAGAGGCGCTCCAAATAATCCCGGGATGAGATAAACAACAAATGAAAAAACAGCGATTATGAGAAACAGCCTGAAGGTCCCAACATAAGGAAGGTCGCTGTCGTGACGGAACCTGATTTTACCCATTAAATAAAGGCCCATCAATGTGAATATTACAATCCAGATTACCAGGTAGATATCCCGTGACAATATCTTAAATGAGTAAACGCTGTCGATTGTCATCAGGAATTTAAGGCTGAATGCAAGCATAATAAAACCGAGGACTACTTTGATCGAATTAAGCCAACCGCCTGATTTTGGCATCTTGCTCATTACAGAAGGGAAAAGGGCGAAAATTGTAAAAGGCAAAGCAAATGCCAGACCGAAACCCAGCATTCCAAGAGTCGGACGAAGTACATCACCTGAGGCGGCTTCAACAAGAAGAGCTCCTACAATAGGGCCCGTGCATGAGAAAGAAACTATAACTGTGGTTAAACCCATAAAAAATGCAGAGATCAGTCCACCCTTATCAACCCTTGAATCAGCCCCTGAAACCCATTTATTTGGCAGCACGATCTCAAATGCACCGAAAAATGAAATGGCAAAAAGAACAAACAGGGCAAAAAACAACAAATTTGGAATCCAGTGAGTGCTTAAAGTATTTGCAAAACCTGCACCTGCGCTGGTAAGTGATACTATAATTCCAAGCAATGAATATATAAATACTATTGAAATTCCGAAAATTGCAGCTTTGATTATTGATTTAGTTCTGTTTTCAGATCCCTGTGAGAAAAATGCTACTGTCATAGGTATCATGGGGAAAACACAGGGAGTAAGTACTCCTGCAAAACCTGCAAGCAGGGATATAAGAAAGAACTTTAGCAATCCGCTTCCTGATTTAACTGGTTCTGAGGGCAATGTCTGATTATTTTCTGGTGTGGCAGTCACTTCTTTTTCCTGGCTCCCGATTTTTACCGAAAACTCAACATCTTTGGGGGGAGAGCATGTTGTGTTGTTGCACGACATAAAATTGACTAACCCGGCAACGGTAAAAGAGGCACTTTCCGATGTGATTTTTTGTCTGAATTCCGCTTTGTCGCTGAACGACTTTATCTTAAAGCCGAATGCTTCATCAAAGACCTCCTTTGGTTCTGATACTTCAAATGTTTTACCTTCCAGAGCATAATCTGAAGGTGTACTGAAAGTGAAGGTCGTGGGTATCGGTCCTCCCTCCGGAATATCCATTGCATATATGTGGGAGCCCTTTTCAATCGAGGCTGTGAAAACAAGCTCAAAGCTGGTTTCACTTTTCTTCTCATAGCCAAAATCCCATGTTACAGGATCATAGATCTGGGAATTGGCACTGAATGACAGAAGCAGAAATACTTCAGTACTAAATAAGCATTTTTTAAGCATAAAACCTGTTTTAAATACTTCGTAAAAGTAATAAATCAGTGAGATTAACGGAAAACTGCAGCTGGTTGTTCAGAAGAAAGACAAGATTATGCCAGGTCTATCTCATTGTCAAACCTGTCGTAGAAATGGTATTCAAGCATGTGGTAAGATGTAACTGCCTGAATTTTCAGCAGGATTTTATATTTGAAATTCCATTTCCTGTATATTGGAATGATTCCTTTTTTAAGGTAGGAAGCTACGAATGGATGGACATTCAGAACAATATTGCGGGTTTTTATTTTGCCCACAATAAATGAAAGGGCTCCTTCAAGTTCATCAGTGAATAGAATTGTCGGATGTGTCTGCCCTGTCCCCTGGCATGTAGGGCATTTCTCATTTGTCACAATGCTCATTTCCGGTCTGACCCTCTGCCGTGTTATCTGCATCAGTCCGAATTTCGAAAGAGGAAGGATATTATGTTTCGTCCTGTCATTGGCCATGATCTCCTTCATTTTATCGAACAGAAGCTGTTTATTATCGGCCGACTGCATATCAATAAAATCAACCACAATGATCCCGCCCATGTCCCTGAGACGCAATTGCCTTGCAATTTCCATGGCAGCTTCCATATTGACCTCAAGTGCATTTGCCTCCTGGTCATTACCGGATCTTGATCTGTTTCCGCTGTTGACATCAATTACATGAAGTGCTTCGGTATGCTCAATTATAAGATAAGCTCCATGTTTAAAAGAGACAGTCTTCCCAAAAAGGGCTTTGATTTGCTTATTGACGCCGAAATGATCAAAAATCGGAAGGGTTCCATGGTATAACTTTACAATCTTCTCTTTTTCAGGAGCAATCTCCCTGATATATTTCCTGATATCATCAGCGAATACCGGATCGTTTACATGAATGCTGTTAAACGTGACATTAAGCATATCGCGCAGTATCGTTGATGTCCTGTTCATCTCACCGATGAAAAGCCTTGGAGTTTTGGTTTCTTTCTTTATAGAAATGAATGCCGACTCCCATCTTTTAACCAGCTCCTTAAGTTCAGCATCAAGAACTGCAACTTTTTTACCTTCGGCAACTGTTCTCACTATAACCCCGTAATTCTTAGGTTTAATGCTCTGTACCAAAGTCTTAAGACGGTTCTTTTCTTCAGCGCTTTCAATTTTTGAAGAGATGGAAACCTTGTCGGAAAAAGGAATCAATACCAGGTTTCTGCCGGCAAGAGAAATTTCGGAAGCCAGCCTCGGTCCCTTTGTTGAGATTGGTTCCTTTGTAATCTGGACGAGCACTGTCTGCCCGGAGGTAAGAACATCAGTGATCTTTCCGTCCTTATCAATATCTTCCTCAGACTTGATTTTATGCAGGGGACTGATACGTCCCTGTCTTTGAATTGCAGTTGTATAGAATTTTTGCTGCGTGCGGAACTGGGCTCCCAGGTCAAGGTAATGGAGAAAAGCATCCCGTTCATAACCTACATTGATAAAAGCAGCATTAAGCCCGGGCATAATTTTTTTTACCTTGCCCAGATATATATCACCAACAGAGAACTTTACATTTCTCTTCTCCTTATTTAACTCTATTAACAGCTTTTCTTCCAGTAAGGCCAGAGACACCTCAGAAACACCAACATCAATAATTAAATCCTTATTTCCCACGTCACTATATTAATCACAGCTAATATAACATCACCCCTATCCAACATACTAATACAATAAACCTAAAGATCGTAGGACCTTTAGGTTTAGTAATTTCAAATTAAGACTACCCTTTTCTTACTACTTCTTCTTATGTCTGTTCTTTCGCAAGCGCTTTTTACGCTTGTGGGTAGCCATCTTATGTCTTTTCCTTTTTTTACCGCTTGGCATGGATGATTACTTCTTAACGTGTGATTTAACTTTGGTGATAAATGATTTTGCCGGTTTGAATGAAGGAATATTGTGGGCAGGAATAATAATAGTGGTGTTCTTGGAAATATTCCTTGCAGTTTTTTTGGCTCTTTTCTTAACTATGAAGCTTCCGAAACCTCTCAGGTAAACGTTATTCCCTGTAATCATAGAATGCTTTATAGTTTCCATTAAGGCTTCAACAGTCTTCTGAACTGTTACCTTTTCAATACCAGTGTTTTTGGCAATTTCATTAACAATGTCTGCTTTAGTCATTTTCGTGAAGTTTAAAATTCAACAAATTATTTTGAGTATTCGTTTTTTTCAACCCTGCAAATATAAAAATATTATTTGTTTATATTGAAACACTTAAAGAATAATTTTTTTAAAGAAAATAATATTATTGCCTTAAATACAATGAAATAGATAAAAGTATTCTGACAATCTTACATTAAAACGGGCAGATCATACCAGGATTGCCTGAAAACTGATTTTTTTATGTAATATATTGAAAATATGATTATTCACTTAATAGTGTCAGGCAGGATTGCTGTAAGCTTATTTTTTATTAACTTTACGATCGGACTAAATCTGAAACTAAATTCTTAACTATATGTCAATCAATAAGGTTATACTTGTCGGTAACGTCGGTAAAGATCCTGTGATCCGATATTTCGATAAGGGAGTTGCCAAAGTCACCTTTCCTCTCGCAACAAGCGAATCATACACCAACCAGCAGGGTGAGACAATTACAACGACCGAATGGCACAATATTGTCCTCTGGAGGGCTATGGCAGAGGTGGCCGAGAAAACTGTCAAAAAAGGATCCCAGCTATACATAATCGGAAAAATCAAGACAAGATCATATGTTGACAAGGACGGCAACAACAAATATATTACCGAGATCCTGGCAGATACCTTCCTGGTCCTTGACAAAAAACAAGGTACAGGCTCTGCAGCCCCCGCTGCAGATCAGAATAAAAGCAGCATACCTGACAAAGAACCATTAGGCCAGGATTTAAATGAGCCACCGGCAGCCTATCAACCCACTAACGAAGATGATCTTCCCTTCTAGCAGGTTTCACTAAAAATAGTGCAATTGGAACCAGGATATTTATTTTCATTTTTAGCTTTTGCCCCGGGCGTTGCCATCAGTGCTCCCGATTTCAAGGTGATAATCGGATTAGTTGTACTGGTCTTATTGCTTTTCATATCAGCTCTCATGTCTGGTTCTGAGGTCGCTTTCTTTTCACTTGGACCTGAAGAAATTGAGAAACTGAAAATCAATAAGTCCAAAAAAGCAGCTATGGTTCTGAAGCTTCACGATTTGCCCGACAAGCTTCTGAGCACAATCCTGGTTGTAAATAATACAGTTAATATAGCTATAGTCCTGCTGGCTGCCTTCATCAGCACCAGAATTTTCGATTTCAGCTCCAGTCCTGTCCTGGGTTTCATTATTGAAGCCGTAGGCATAACATTTCTCCTGCTCTTTTTCGGTGAGATCATGCCAAAAGTCTTTGCAACAAGAAACCAGATACCGATGTCTCTTTTTATGGCATATCCTATGTCGTTTCTTGAAACATTGTTTAAACCAGTCACATCCCTCCTTATACTGTCGACTTCATTTGTGAAGAGGAGAGG